>JANNYO010000172.1:0-15059 GCA_031410115.1 Rhodanobacteraceae bacterium
GACGACGTGCCGCGCGACGAGTTGGACGCCTGGGCGGCGGATTTTTTCGATTACGCCGCACCCGGTGCTGAGTCTGTGCGCAGCCTACAAACTCGGGTGTTGGCTGCCTGGGATGACGCACAAGTCTCGCCGCAAGGCGACACGGCAAATCAAGTCTCGCCGCAAGGCGACACGGCAAATCAAGTCTCGCCGCAAGGCGACACGGCAAAACAAGTCTCGCCGCAAGGCGACACGGCAAAACAATCATCCATCGCACGCCCGCTCGTTTGGATCACCCACGCAGGGCCAATCCAGGCGTTGTTGGCGCATTTGAGCGGTCAGGACTTGACGGCGGTGCCGGTGATGGAGGTTTGCTGTGGTGACATGGTTGCGCTCAATCTTGCCGTTGAGAAGCTTGATGAGATCAGGCAAAAAAATCATAAGATTACGCGCGGGTCATGGCAGGTTTTGAGGGCGGGCGAGCACGCAAGATTTCGTTAGCAATCAATTCGCCTGTGTTGCGTTCGCAAAATGCACATACGTTATGCTCGTGTCTTAACGCCGGATTTGACATTCCCATGCGCCTGCTATTTTGGAATCTAAATAAGAATGATGCACCGCCTGAGCTTTCGTCGTTTTGCCAATTGCACGAAGTTGACATCGTTTTGTTGGCAGAGCCGGGTCCACATGCAAAGGCTCTTGGCGAATCTTTATCTGCGCCGGGCGTTGGTGGTTATTTGCGCTTGACCCCCGCACCTGAGTGGTTTGAGGTTTTTTCCAGGCTATCTTTTGATCAAATGCGCCTGAAGGAAAATTATGAACGCTTCTGTATTTGGCGCATCGTGCAAAGTTCAGGGGCCGATTTCCTTCTTACCCTGGTGCACTTGCCGAGCAAGAAGCATGCTAAATACTTGGATCAACATGACGCTGCTCAGCAAGTGGTTGCTGCACTAAAGACTGTCGAGTCGCAACTTGGGCACCAGCGTAGTCTGGTAGTCGGCGATTTCAACATGCACCCGTTTGACGATGGGATGGTAGCAGCGAATGCTTTTCACGGCGTGATGGATCGGCGCACAGCAATTAAGCAATCGCGCAGCGTAAATGGACGCAAGTACGATTATTTTTATAACCCGATGTGGAGTCGAATGGGCGATGCTTCTAATGGCCCGCCCGGCACGCTTAGCTATTCAGATACGGGTATTACAGCTTTTTTTTGGCAAACTTTTGATCAGATTTTATTACGCCCCATGCTGATGGCGCAGGTGCCAGATCAAAACATCCAGGTTCTGACATCGCTCGGCCGACTTTCGCTGTTGAATAAACACGGTAAGATATCCGGGCCGAGCGATCATTTGCCGCTCCTGGTCGAAGTAAGCGACCAACATCCTTAATAATTTTTTATTTTTGGTTAACCAAATCGCGCGAGGTCTGCACACTATGTCGAGTTCAAATTTGTGGGGCGAGCTGCCCGAAGTCATGGATATTCGAACGCCAAAAATGGTGCTTGCACCGCAAGCGGCGGCGCTGCAAGAAATCACCAAGGGCGCACTGACGGGCGTATTGCGGGCTATAAACGCTCCAGATGACTATATTTGGTATCAATTTAGGGTTATTGCGCCAAGCCTAGGCAATTACTCAGTTACGCTGTTGAACGTCAGACACCAGCAAATTGCTTACCCATGTGAAGTGATTTCGCCGTATTTGCAAAATAAATGGGTGGCCTGTGAAAACGAGGCCGACTTGGAAGGCGCAGTCAAAGCAGTTTTGCAAGATCCAAAAACACGCAAAATGCTTGCCAATCTGTTGCAGCAAATCCGGGCTGAGAACTCAATCGCGGCTTGAGTTGCTCAGCTTAGTTCGCAGCTACGAAAGCGCTAGCTCGTAGTTAAAAAAACCCGCCAAAGTGCTGGCGATGAGGATCGATCGTCTAGTGCCTCAATCCCAATTTTCGCCACGCCAAAACGCTCGATCACATAAGCATTGGTGCGCAAATGTTCACTGGGCTCCCCGGTGATGAATTCGCCGCCACCAGCAAGCAGCATCGGCAGCAACAGCTGATCGGCCAAATATTCCCCAACCACCGCCCCCGACGCCAGATAGCGTGCGATGCCATCACGCGCGGCTTTGGCGACGTCTTCTGCGCTTTTCGCACGGGTGCCCTTGAAAACAACCTGCAACCATTCGTGTTAGACAGCCGCATTCCGCATTTTTCCTGACCTGCACAACCGCGTAAATCAATCTGCGAATTTTTCTCAAAACACGCGCAGCGCGCCACTTTGGCAGAGTTCCCGTTTAAAATTCGTCTCAAATGAGGTAATGTAAATGCTTGTTTGGAGATAAATTAAATGAATTGGCTGAGTCGAGTTGAAAAAATGTCCAATGAAGAAGCAATTGAAAACGTCCTGGTGACGGTCAAGTTGGATTCTGTTTTGTTCGGCCGAAAAGGTGCGAAGAGCCTTAAAACGAGTGCCATTATGATGTTGTTACAGGCAACGTTGAATGCTGCGGTTGCGCGTGAAAAACAGGATAAAGCCGGGTTTTCAGTGATGACTGCCGGTGATCTTGACGAGCTTGCGATGCCCAAGGGGATCATGCGAATTAAACTTTCGCGTGATTCCAATGAGTCACGCCGTACAGGTGACATGTCAGATGGTTCCGAGCAGATTTTTTCTGGCCTATATGCTGCCGAACCATTGCTTCGCGTTAACGCGATCAAACAAGGACTGCCGGCACTATTACCATCGATATTTGCCCAGCGCATGGGAATTTCCAAAGAACGCATGTACGGAACGATCGGGTTGCCACGTGCAACCGTAGAAAGAAAAGTTAAGGATGATGAAGTGCTGACGCCGGATGAAAGTTCACGCGTTTTGGGCATTGCTCGACTGATTGGTCAAGCGCAGTCCATGGTCGGTGATCAGGCTAATTTTGATGCGCCAACATGGGTTGCAAATTGGTTAGATTCCTATTTGCCTGCATTGCAATGTAAGCCGGCTGAGTTAATGGACACGACAGAAGGCCAGGCATTGATTTCCAACCTGTTGGCACGCGCGGAGAGCGGTGCGTACTCGTGATACGACTCTGGCGTATTGCGGCCGACGTCGCAGCGTACGAAGCTGACGACTTGTCCGGAAAAGGCGCTGAGATTACCGGCGGCCGTTGGAACCGAATTGGTACGCCGGTGGTGTATGTGTCGGGCTCGATTGCCCTGTCTGTTCTTGAAACCGTCGTGCACCTGAATGCGACGTCACTGCCACTAAATCGTGTTTTGGTTGAAATTTCTGTGCCGGACAGTATTTGGAAGAAACGATTAATCCTTAGCCACAAAAAGTTAGGCGTAGGGTGGGACGTTCTGCCCGAAGGCCGGGTATCGCTAGAGGCGGGCGCGCAATGGGCCAAACGACTGAAATCTGTGCTGATCCAAGTGCCATCGGTGATTGTTCCAGAAGAGTTCAATGTTCTGATCAATCCGCTGCATATTGACGCTAAACGCATCCGAGCGAAGAAAGTGCGTATCTGGCGGTATGACCATCGATTGACGGTTCCAACGCGTTAGACGACTGCCGCGCGCTGGTGGCTTCGCTGATGCGCATTGTTGCCGGTGAAAGCGCGAGTGTCTAGCTAGCGTCGGACAAACGCGGTCAGTGATCGCTTTGCGTCAGCACCAGCGATTTTGCCGCCCAAAAAAATCGCGCCACTGGGGCGCGTTTTTTTTCGTTCCGGTGGCGGAAGCTACTTCATGGGTGCTGCAAGTTTCGGCGCGCTGGGTACGCGGCCGCCCAGGCTAGCATTGCCGCCAACGCGGGAACCGGTGGCAAAATAGTCATGCAAATCATGCGCGAATTCATCAAAACGGCCTAACGTCACGCGGTTTGCCCGCACGAAGAAGTTATAGGCCAGCACCGCTGGAATAGCGACCGCCAAACCGATACACGTCATAATCAATGCCTCACCGACTGGTCCTGCGACGTTTTCCAGCGACGCATTACCGGTGGCACCAATTTCGATCAGCGCGTTATAAATACCCCATACCGTACCGAACAGGCCAACGAACGGTGAGGTGGAGCCAACCGTTGCTAGCAACGTCAGGCCTTCTTCCAACTTGCCGCTCTCACGGGTGACCGCTTGGCGCAGGCTGCGGTCAATAAACTCCGAGCGGTTCAGCGCTTCAACCAGACGATTGCCTTCACTCTTTGCGTGGTGTGCTGCGGCCTGCGCGCATTCCAGGGCAATTTTGGAAAATGGCTCGTTTGCTGGAAAACTTTCCATCGCCCGGATCGCTTCCTGCGGATTTGTCGTTGCCCAAAATTGCTGCACAACATTGTCTGCATTGCTGCGCACGGCCATGTTCTTAATGGTGTTGCGGAAAATATAATACAGCGTCGCTAAGCCCATGATCGCGACTACACCAAACGTTAACCAACCGACAAAGCCAGCGTGTTCTAAAAGATCTCTTAAGCCCATTCCTGAGGCTGCCATTCCTGAAGCGGTCATAGTGTTTCGTCCTTCGCTGTGCGGTCAAATTTAGAGTAAACGTTCCGAAGACAAAGATTAGCCCACAAATGGAATGTCTGACAAGTTTTTGTTTTGACTTGTTTGCCGTGTCGCCTCCGGCGAGACTTGTTTCCACAAAAGCAAAATCAACAGCGATTTGCGCTAGCCTCGAGCACTTCCTTGAATTCGAATGATTGATCGCGATGACCGTACTCAGCGTAAACGTCAATAAGATCGCCGTACTCAGAAATTCACGCGGCGGATCGCGTCCAAATGTCGTGCAAGCGGCTGAAACCGCCCTGCATGCGGGCTGCGGCGGCATTACCGTGCACCCTAGGCCAGATTTACGCCACATCCACCCACAGGATTGCACGGCCTTAAGGGTTTTGCTTGATCGCGCAGAGTTCACCGGGTGCGAATTAAATATCGAAGGGAATCCGTTTGCCCCGGCGAACGCGCGCTACCCTGGATTACTCGAGATTATCCAGTCCGCGCGGCCCGAGCAGGCCACTTTGGTGCCTGATGGCGATGCGCAAATCACCTCTGATCACGGCTGGCGCATTGCCGAAAATGCCGCACTACTTGGCCCAATCATCGCAACGATTCGCGCGCTCGGCACGCGCGTCAGTCTTTTTGTTGATGATTCAATCAGCATCGACGAACTGCGCCTTGCCAAGGAACTGGGCGCCGCGCGAATTGAGATTTACACCGGCCCATTTGCGGATGAATTTGACACCGGATCGGAAAATGCCCTGCGACGATGCGCAAACGCTGCAGCAAACGCCCACACACTCGGCTTGGGCGTTAATGCCGGACATGATTTGAGCCAGCGCAATTTGCCCGCTTTTTTGGCGGCAGTTCCTGGCATTCACGAGGTCTCCATCGGCCACGCGCTGATTGATGAGGCGCTCTATGCAGGTTTGGATGCCACTGTGCGCGCCTATCAAAAAATACTGCGGCCAAAAATTTTGGACACCCGTTAAAACTGCGCTCAGCGCGCGCCAAAAATAGCCGAGCCGACGCGCACCAACGTCGCGCCGAATTGAATGGCGAGCGCGAAATCACCGCTCATGCCCATTGATAGCGTGTCGATTGGTGTTTGCACGAATTTGTTTTCGGAAAAATTAGCGCGCAGCTCGAAAAATAGTTTGCGCATCGCCAAAAATGGCGCGCCGCCGCCATGCTCACGTGGAATCGCCATCAATCCGCGCAAGCTCAGCTGAGGTTGGCTTACGATGAGCTCCGCTAAGCGCATGATTGCAATTGGCGCGCAGCCAGATTTGCTGACTTCATCGTCAATATTGACCTGAATCAACACGTTTAGCGGCGCTTGATCGGCGCGCCGCGCGCGCGCCAACAGCGGCACCAATTTGGCGCGATCCAAAGTTTGCAACCAGTCAAAATGTGCCGCGACTTGCGCGCATTTATTCGACTGCAATGGCCCGATTAAGTGCCACTCAATCGCCAAATCCTTCAGCGTTGCCTGCTTTTCAATCGCCTCTTGCACATAATTTTCGCCGAACGCGCGCTGCCCGGCAGCAAAGCAGGCGCGCACCTCATCGGCGGTTTTAAACTTACTGACCGCGACCAAACGTGGCGCAACGAATGCAGCTTTCGTTGCGACAGCGGAAATTTCTACCCGCACTTGGCGCAGGTTGTCGGCAATTTTTTGCATTGTGGCGGCCGTCTGGTAGTGCGCGAAATGCTAACTGATCAAAGCCGCACATGTGCGCGGCAGTGGTGCTAATTTTTTCCCCGCAGCTTATGGTTCCCAAAACGCAGCTGCGGCGTATACTCGCCCGAGTTTGAACCCCCAGCCACACCGCTATTCGAGAAAGGATAAAGCATGGATATCGCAGAATTATTGGCCTTTTCGGTAAAAAACAAAGCCTCTGACTTGCACTTATCAGCAGGGCTGCCGCCAATGATTCGGGTCGATGGTGACGTTCGCCGGATTAACGTGCCGCCGCTGGAACATAAGCAAGTGCACAGCTTGATTTACGACATTATGAGCGACAAACAGCGCCGCGATTATGAAGAATTTTTAGAAGTCGACTTCTCGTTTGAAATACCCGGCTTGGCGCGTTTCCGGGTCAATGCCTTCAATCAAAACCGTGGTTCTGGCGCGGTATTTCGTACCATTCCGTCTGAAATTCTATCGTTGGAAGATCTCGGCGCGCCAAAAATCTTCCGCGAGCTGATCGACTTCCCGCAGGGTTTGATTTTAGTGACCGGGCCAACCGGATCGGGCAAGTCCACCACACTTGCAGCGATGGTTGATCACGTCAACAAAAACGAATATGCGCATATTTTGACGGTGGAAGACCCGATTGAATTCGTCCACACCTCGAACAAATGCCTGATCAATCAGCGCGAAGTACACCGCGACACGCACGGCTTCAATGAAGCGCTGCGCTCGGCGCTGCGGGAAGATCCAGACTATATTTTGGTCGGCGAATTACGCGATTTGGAAACCATTCGCTTGGCCTTGACGGCGGCGGAAACCGGCCACTTAGTGTTTGGCACGCTGCACACCAGTTCTGCGGCAAAGACGATCGATCGAATCATCGATGTGTTCCCAGCGGGTGAAAAGCCAATGGTGCGCTCGATGCTTTCGGAGTCTTTGCGCGCGGTGATTTCGCAAAGCTTGCTAAAAAAAGTTGGCGGCGGACGTATCGCAGCGCATGAAATTATGACTGGCATTCCCGCGATTCGAAACTTGATTCGCGAAGACAAAGTCGCGCAAATGTACTCGTCCATTCAAACCGGCGCACAGTACGGCATGCAAACGTTGGATCAATGTTTGATGGATTTAGTCAAACGCGGATTGGTGACGCGTCAACAGGCTGCGACCTACGCCAAAGACAAAAAATTGTTTGATAGCTAAGCTGCGCCGAAGCGTCGATCAAACTTTTGCAGCATCCCTTAAAAACCTGAAGGCAAACACGCATGAGCGGCATTGATTTCAATTCGTACCTAAAACTCATGGTGCACAAAAAAGCTTCTGACTTGTTCATTACCACCGGCGTGCCGCCCTCGATGAAAGTCAACGGCCGTATTGGACCAATCACGCAGAGCCCGTTGACCAGCCAACAGGCGCGCGATGTCGTGTTGAGCGTGATGACACCCAGCCAGCGGGAAGAATTCGAGAAAACGCACGAATGCCAGTTCGCCATTTCTTTGCAGGGCGTTGGGCGATTTCGGGTATCCGCGTTTTATCAGCGCAATCACGTCGGCATGGTACTGCGCCGCATTGAAACGAAAATCCCAAGTGTTGACGAGCTCAGCCTGCCGGCGATCATCAAAACACTGGCGATGACCAAACGCGGCATGATTATTTTCGTCGGTGCCACCGGCACCGGTAAATCCACGTCATTAGCGGCGATGATTGGCTATCGCAACCAGAACTCAACCGGGCACATCGTCACGATTGAAGACCCGATTGAATTCGTGCACAAGCACGAAGGCTGCATCATCACCCAACGCGAGGTGGGCATTGATACCGATAATTTTGACAACGCATTGAAAAACACGCTGCGCCAAGCGCCGGACGTGATTTTGATCGGCGAAGTACGTACCCGCGAAACCATGGATCATGCAATTGCATTCTCTGAAACCGGGCATTTGTGCCTGTGCACGCTGCACGCAAATAACGCCAATCAGGCGATTGATCGCATTTTGCACTTCTTCCCTGAAGACCGCCGCACGCAGCTGTTGATGGACTTATCGCTGAATTTAAAAGGCATCGTTGCACAGCAGCTGATTCCCACACCCGACGGCAAAGGCCGACGTGTGGCGATGGAAATTTTGCTCGGTACGCCGTTGGTATCGGATTACATCCGCCAAGGCGATATTCACAAGATCAAAGATCTGATGAAGGATTCGACCAACTTAGGCATGCGCACGTTCGATCAAAGCCTGTTTGAGCTGTATCAAGCCGGCGAAATCAGCTACGAAGACGCGCTACGCCACGCCGATTCCGCCAATGAAGTGCGTTTGCGCATTAAGCTCAGCCAAGGCGGAGATGCACATACGCTGGCGAGTGGTTTGGATGGCGTGGAGTTGGTGGAAACTTAAGCACCCGGAGCATTTACTAACCCCGCCGAACCGCAATCCCGGCCTTCGCCGCCCACTGGTGCACATCGTCACGCGCCAGCGCGACGCCGATTACATCGGGAAACTGATCCGGTGTGCAGGCGAACGTGGCGCAGCCCAAACTGGCGAACTAGTTCGCATTGCTGGCATCAAACGGATGCCAATGCCCGAATGGTGAACGCACGTGGCTTCGAGCGCTGCTGTTCTTTGACTCTTTTGCAATACTCACTCAATAAAGTCCGATAATTTGCACCACCCAAACCCCGAATTGACCCTCGACAAACGCCCCCACTTTACGCAGACTGCCGCGCCGCAAGCTAGTCCGGCACCATGTCCCTAAACCCACCCCAGCACGAAGCCGTGCACTATATTGACGGGCCGCTGATGGTGTTGGCGGGTGCGGGCTCGGGCAAAACGCGGGTCATCACGGAAAAGATTGCCTGGCTGATTCGCTCTGGCCACTGCGAGGCCAAGCACATCGCGGCGATCACCTTTACCAATAAGTCTGCGCGTGAAATGCGTGAGCGGATTGCGCGCACTTTGGGTGCGGAGCCGGACGGGCTAACGATTTCGACCTTTCACGCGCTGGGCTTAAAATTTTTGCAGGCCGAGCACGTTGCTGCCGGTTTGAAGCGCAATTTTAGTGTCTTGGCCGATGATGAGTCGCGCGCGGTGATGAAGGATTTGGCGATCAAGGGCGTTAAAACCGAAACACTGAATTTGTTTCAGTCGCTTATTTCGCGCACCAAAAACGCGCTGCAATCGCCGGATGAAGCGGCACGCTTGGCGCGCAGCCCGCGCGAGTTGGAATGTGCGAAATTATTTGGCGACTATCAGCGCCGCTTAGATTTACTGTCGGCGCTGGATTTTGACGATTTGATCGCGCGGCCCGTTACTTTGTTGCGCGATAACTTGGAAGTGCGGGCGCGTTGGCAGGACAAAATTCGCTATTTGTTGGTCGATGAATATCAAGACACCAACGCCGCGCAATATCAGCTGCTGACTCTGCTTGCTGGCACGCGCGGCATGCTGACGGCGGTGGGTGATGACGATCAGTCGATCTATTCTTGGCGCGGCGCGAACCCAGAAAACATGAATCTGTTGGCGCGCGATTATCCGCAGTTGAAAGTGATCAAGCTGGAGCAAAACTATCGCTGTACCAAGCGTATTTTGCATGCCGCCAATCAACTGATCGCGCGCAACCCGCATGTTTTTGAGAAAAAGCTTTGGTCGGATAACCCGGATGGTGATCCGATTACGCTGAAAGAATTTGCCAGTGACACCCAAGAAGCGGAATTTATCGCCGCCAATATCTGCAATCTGGGAGCGCTTGAGCGCACGCGTTTGGGCGATATCGCGGTGCTGTATCGCGGCAATCACTTAAGCCGGGCAGTCGAGCTTGCCTTGCGTGGCTTGGGCATTAGCTATCAATTGTCTGGTGGCACCAGCCTATTTGAACGCCAAGAAATTCGTGATCTGATCGCGCACATGCGCCTATTGGCAAACCCGGACGACGATGTGGCCTTCATGCGCGCGGTGCGTGCGCCCAAGCGCGAGTTGGGTGACACCAGCATTGATCGCTTGGCGGAAGCGGCGGCGAAATCACACTGCTCGATGCTCAGTGCGGCGTCCAGCCACGCGGTGCTGAAATCACTGACTGGCCGTGCTGCAAGCGCGTTGACTCAGTTTGCCGAGCTGCAAACCCAGCTGCGCAAATTCGCCGAATACGCCACGCCCGGTGAGATCGCCCTCCAGCTGATTGCGCGCTCGGGCTATCTGGAATGGCTGAAACTACAGAACCGCGACCCAGCAATTTTCGAGCGTCGCCGGGAAATTCTGTCTGACTTCACCACATGGCTCAGCAGCTATGCGCCGGCCCACATCGCTAAAGGCCGCGGCATCAACACGCTAAACGCGGCACTGACGCAAATTTCCTTGGCGGGAAAAGATGACGACAGCGAAAACGCGGTGCGCCTGATGACGCTGCATTCGGCGAAAGGCTTGGAGTTCGATCACGTCTTTTTGATCGGCATGGACGACGGCACTTTTCCGCACCACTCAGCAATTGATGAAGGCCGCCTGGAGGAAGAGCGCCGCTTGCTGTACGTCGGCATCACCCGCGCGCGCAAGCAGCTGACGCTGAGCTACCCAAAAGCCCGTAATCGCTATGGCTCGATTGAAGGCTGCGATCCGAGTCGGTTTTTGTCCGAGCTGCCGGAAATTGACTTGCCACCGCCCGAAGCGCAGGCCGAACGCACAAAGAAGCTGGCGGCGGGGCATTTGGCGGCGATGCGGGCGATGTTGGCGGGATAGGCATTGAAAAACACTTCTGTGAGAAGCGATCAAAAGTAACGCGACGTAACAAGCGAAGCAAATCAAATTGCGCACTTTCTGACGCGCCCGGGCATATATAAGCGTTCATGGGCAGCGTCAAGGTTAAAGCCGGTGATGTGTCAAGCCCCATCTGTCAATAAACGTGAAACAGTTGCGAAAAATGATGTTTTAAAAGGCTTAATGATGGCTTCTTAAAAAGCGTATCAGCTATAGTCTGGCCAATTATTGTTTTCGTGATGGAGTCCTCATATGAAAAGACTGGCGCTTGTTTTATTGCTGGGTGTGACTTGCGCGTCAGACCTGCACGCCGCAGTCCTGCAAGGCTGGGTGTTTCGCGATGTCAACGCCAACGGCCAGCGTGATGCCACGCAGGCGGATGTTGCGCAAGACACTTTCGAGCGCGGCATCGGTGGCGTCACGGTCGCGGCAATCAATGCAGCTGGAACATCCACCGCTGGCACTTTCACTGCCTGCACCGGCCGCGACGCGCCGCGCTTGGGTTGCGTCAATATTTTCGATTCCTTTTATACGATCACGGTTGCCAACGGTGCGGATTACCGCATTGAGTTAAGCGGGCTCAGCGCTGTCGCCAATGGTGTGCTGCGCGCGGGCGTGCAGTCGCCCACCGCACCTGCTGGGCAGGCGGGCTCGAATTCATCGGTGCAGTTTGTCGCCGTAGCGGCGGCAGATGTTTCCGATATCAATTTTGCTGTGCAATATCGCGATCAGTACAGTGTTGCGAATCCAAATTTAGCCACGTCGAAGTTTTTGTGGCGCGGTACGAATTCAACGGATAACCCTGCGTTGGACGCCTACATCAGTTTTGGCTATCAATCGGGAACCATTGAGCAGGCTGGCACGACGAATGAAGCGGTCAATTCTGCGACGACACCGATCACGGTACGCGCGGATGCCATTGGCGCGACCTGGGGCGGCGCCTATGATCGCAGCAACAACACGCTTTTTGCCGCCGCATTTACCCGCCGCCACGTGCCGTTTTTCAGCAATGGTGTCGGCGTTGGGCGAATCTATCGCATGAGTGCCGTCGGTGGTGTCACCACGCCCACGGTTTACGTGGATTTTGAAGACGCGGCATTTTTGGCCGCCTTCCCCAATGCCGTCATAAGTGATCTAGACCCAGGTGCGGGTATTGATCGTGACCCACATGACAACACGCCGAATTATGAAAACGACACGCAAGCTTGGGACAATGTTGGCAAGTCAAGCTTTGGTGATATTGATGTGTCCCCAGACGGCGCGAACTTATTTGCCGTGGTGTTAAATGATCGCAGGCTTTATCGGATCCCGGTGCTCGCCAGTGGCAGTCCGACGGCGGCAACCGTCAGTGCGTTTACCGTGCCTGCGCCAAGCCCAGCGTGTGCCAACGGCGTCGCGCGTCCATTTGCCTTGGGTTTTAATGATGGCCTTGGCTATGTTGGCGTTACCTGCACCGGTGAAACCGCCGGCACGCCCGCTGATTTGCGCGCCGTGGTTTTTGAGTTTGACCCAGCCGCTGCAACGCCTACGTTTACGCAAGTGTTTGATTTACCGCTTAATTATGGCCGCGGCTGCGCCTCGCAAAGCGGCGGCTCTGCCGTAGGCGCTGGGCAACAAACCTGTACCACTGCCGCAGCAGAATGGCGCGCATGGACCACCGACGTCGCCTGCGGTGAGGCGACACCGCCATTCGGTGCGCAGCAAATTTGCCCGCAGCCTATGGTTTCCGATATTAATTTTGACGAATACGGTCAAGTGACTTTGGCGGTAGCGGATCGTTTAGGCTGGCAAACCGGTAATGCCTCCTCGGGTTCCAGCCCCGGCCCGACCGAAGGTGTATCAGCAGGTGACATTTTACGGGTCGTCCGCAACAGTTCTGGCATCTGGGCGATTGAGGCGAACGGTGAAATTCCAGGGATGACGCGTGACGCTGCGAGTGTGGTGACGACGCAGCTCAATCCTGCAGGCACGGGGGCAGGGACGCTTCCAGCCGGCGTCGAGTTTTACTGGCACGATGATTACAACAATGTCGAAAACGGCGTACACAGTGACGTCACTATTGGTGGCATGACCGTCGTGCCGGGCACCGGTGAAGTGGTATCGACGGCCTTTGATCCTTCCCCAGAAGGGCCATTTCGCTCGGGCGGTGCGGCTTGGTTTAGCAACTGGCGCGTGGATGATGTCTACAACTTCGGTGAGCGCACGCGCAGCTATTTGCAGTTTGCTCAAGACGAACTTGCCACCTTTGGCAAAGCCGCCGGTTTGGGTGACTTGGAGGTCATCGGCGGCGTGATTCCGCTGCAAATTGGTAATCGCGTTTGGCAGGATCTGAATCTTGATGGTGTGCAGGATGCGGGCGAGCCGGGCATTGCCGGCGTGGTGCTGAATTTGGTCAACGCGGCGGGGGTAACGATCGGTTCTACCACGACGGATGCGAATGGCAATTGGTATTTCACGATTCAACAAATTTATAGCGGTGTGGACGCAGTTTTAACGGATAGCAATGTGCAGTTGCTCAGCGCGGCGCTATACGGGCAAGCGGTTTCGGTCATGGTCGCCAATACCGATGCGGCTGGGCTTGGTACGTCCGGGCCGCTTTTGGGTTTGACCAGGACGCTAACGAATACCAACAGCGGTGCGACCGGTGTCGGCACGCTTGAGCGTGATTCCAACGGCGTGCTGTTAGACCCGCCGGGCGCGATCACGACCAGTGTCGGCGTTAGCTTCAACTTTCCGAGCGAGCCGGGCGCGGGCAATCACAGTATTGATTTCGGCTTTGCTGGCATTTTGGATTACGGTGACTTACCGGATTCTGGCCCTGGCGTTGGCGCGGGCAACTATGAAACGTTGTTAGGCAGCGGTGGTGCGCGCAATCAGATTATTTCTACATTACGACTCGGCGCGTCGGTCGATGGCGAAGCGGATGGTGTGTCTTCAATCCTCGCGTCCGGTGACAATGCCGCCGCCGCCAATGACGAAAACGGCACCACGTTTCCGGCGATTCGTTCTGCCGTTGCACCGACGATTGCACTCAGCGTATTCAACAATACTGGCGTTCCGCGAAATCTATGCGGCTACATTGACTTCAACAACAACGGCAGCTTTGCCGATGCGGGTGAGTCGGTGATCACCACCGTTGGCACCAGTGCCAGCTTGCAGGCGGTCAACCTAGTGTTTACGGGCGCAGTTGCAAGTGCAACCGCCTATGCCAACAACACTTTGTATTCGCGTTTTCGCGTGCAAACTGCGGTGTGCGACCCCGTTGGTTTAGGCGGTTCGGGCGAAGTCGAAGATTTTGCCTTGCCCGTGTCAAACGTGGCGATTGCCAGCTCCGCCGCTGGCAGCTACTGCCCCGGGCAGGCGCTGAGCTACACGATCACCATTACTAATCCAGCCGCAGCGGCAACCGCGACGGCATACCCGTTCACTGCCGATTTGATTGGCGCAAACGAAGCGAATCTAGCCGGTGTGCCGGCATTCGCGGTGGCTAATTGGGCGGTGGAAAGCGTGACGCCAACGGCTGGCTCGGCTTCTTTGGCGACGTCTAGCGGTTCTGGCGACATCAACACCACCGTGACCATTGATGCCGGCGCGACGATTGTGATTCGCGTGCAGGGTACTTTTGCGAACGCCACCTCAGGCACGCAAAACGTCAGCGCTGATACGGTCGCAGCGATCGGCAGCGTGGATCGCAATCCGTCTGATTTGGTCAACGGCGCGATCACGCAAAACTCAGCGGCCACCTGTGGCGGGCAAACCACCGGTTTCGGCGCGCTGTGTCCGAATTTGTCGACCGCCGCAGCGAGCCCGACCAATATTGGCCCGCAAAACCCGCAGCCCTTGGTGTGCAATGCAGCGACCGAGCAAGTCATCAACACCTACTATCCGGGTGCTGCTGCTGTGGCTGTCGGTGGAAGATGCATACAAGTGGGTGCCGCAACTGGCAACACGGGGGCGCCAATCAGCGCGGGCAACCTGCTGTTGATCGTGCAAATGCAGGGTGCAACAATTATTTCCACGGCAAATTCTTCGTCGTATGGCGATAACGTGGCGAATTCGCCGGGCGGTGCAACGGCTGCGACCGCAGGCACGTTTGAGTACGTGATTGCGCAAAGCGCCGTGCAATCACCCACTGGCACAGGCGTCTGTGCGGGCTTAGC
>JANNYO010000173.1:0-13619 GCA_031410115.1 Rhodanobacteraceae bacterium
CGGCGTTTGGTGTTAGTCGTCAAAGGCTGGGCGCAGCCTGAGTACGCTGCGGCACTGAAACAAAAAGTGTTGGATTTAGGGTTGACTACGCAGTTTGAATGGCACGGTTTTGGCCCATACATTGAGGTGCCTAAACTTGCATCTGGCTGCCATGTTGGCATTGCAATCCATAGCGGCACGGATGCAATGAATACCTCACTCGGGCGCGCATCGAACAAAATTTATGAGTACGCAGCCCTCGGCCTGCCGGTGCTACTGTTTGATTCGCCGCATTTTCGCAGCCATCTAAGCGCACATTCTTGGGCGCTATTTACCGATATCACCCAAGATTCTTTGCTCCGATGCTTGCGGCAAATCCTGGCGAACTATGCCGAGCTAAAAGCCGCTGCACGCGAGGATTTTGTGCGCACCAATAATTTCGGCTATTTTTTTGACCCGGTTTGGGCAAAAATAAAAAAAACCCATAAGCTCGGCTAGCGACGCTTTCGCATCAATACCCAGCCGCAGATCCAGTGCTGCGCCGTGGATCAATGGCACCATAAAAACGATTTTTGCCGACCGGCAAGCCATCCAGTTTTGGCGCACCGATTAAGATCGCCGCGACATGATTTTCTGGCTGCGGTGGATCAAATCGGTGGCCCATCGCCGCTAAGATTTTGCGGGTATCGGGGCTGAGTGCACCTTCTTCAATGGAAGTGGCCTCGGGTAGCGACTGCGTGGTTGTGTGCCATATTTTTCGCGCGCATATTCCAGCCCAGAATTGTCCATATTTGCGCACCAAAGTTGACGGTGCGCAAGCATAGGCGTTCCGTCGCGGTGGCCGCTACTGAATCCGAAAACTCACGTCATCAATGTAGATGAAAACGTCGTTGGCATTTTGCACGCGCTTGAGAACAATCGCATCCAGGCTGACGTTGGCGGCGGTGATCGTGCCGTTACTCGCGCCCGCCCATGCGTCCCACTCGGCTTGATCGTCCAGTTTCCACTCCAAAAACGTCCACGCGTTTGCGGGCAGCGCCTTGGCAACGGATTGCTCGGTGCCATCTGAATCATCCACGGTAAGTGAAACGCTAGAGCCGGGTGCGGCAGTGTAGAACCATGCGCCTATGCGGCCACCGGCTTTTTGTAGGCTAGTATTTTGCGCCGGATTTCCATCACCGGATAGGAAGCGTACAAACCAATCAGCATTGCTGGCAGTGTTGTCTTTCAAGCCGATCTGTTCACTCCAACTGCCATTTTTGAAGCGCGCATTGTTGCGCTCTGCAGTCGATGCGCTGGAAATGCCAAGCGTCGATCCTGAGGCTGTGGGCGTCGCGGCAAAGTGCCCTTCACTGGTTTCAAAATCATCCAAAATGATGCTGCCGGACGGTGCGCCACCATTGATGCCATCGGCGAAACGCGTCCAGTTGAAAAATCGACCAGGATCACTGCGGTTACCGCCCTGCCCGGAATAGTGCTGATGGCCTTTGATGCGTAACGCCGCCGCCTGCACGTTTTCGGTGTCGGTCGCGGCACCTCGATAGACGCTAGTGCAGGGAATGCTCCAGCGATTGCACATGTTTTTAACGATCGCAATTAAGGCGGTGTAGTCAGCGCTGCTGTACCAATTTGATTGGCCTTTGAAGCCCTCTTGCTCGATGCCTAAGGTGTATTCGTTGTTGCGAAACGTGTGATTCGCGCGCCGCGCTTCGCGCACCATTTGCGTGACTTGACCATCGGAATTGCGAATTAAATAGTGCGCGCTGACTTGCGCGGTTCCAGTCAAAAATTCAGAGATTGAACCGGCGTAAAAACCCTCCATTTGATGGATAGAAATATGCGTGACCGCCGCTGTGCGCGCCGCTTCATAGGGCGACTGCTGATACAGCGCCGGGCCGTAGTCGACACTTTTAGCGCTGGCTTTCGCGCGATCCACCAGGGTTTCGCTGATTGGATCAATGCCTAAGCTTTGCACTTCAACCGAATCTTTACTGACGTCCAGCGCCACAAACGGCGCGCGCTGCTCGATTAACGTCTGCACTGGAAACGCTTTTTCGTACGCGATTTTGCGCGCGGCGATACGCACACCGTTGTCATCCGCACCGTGATCAAGCGCATACAGCACGCTGTAAGCAAAGCCTTCCCGGACGTGATCGGCGATATTGCCCTTGGTCGTCAGCTGCGAAAGCCCCATCGCGTCTGCCAATACGTCTGCCAGCGATTCTGGCGTTGCCCGGCTAATGCCACGGCGCTTGATATCCGCCGACAACAGCGCGGCTGCGGCTAAAATATTTAAACGCTGATCTTGGACTATTTGGTCGGAGCGCACGCCCAATAGTTTTGCGCCCTCGCCAACTTGATCTTGGTAGCCAGGCTGCCCGCGATACAGGCCCATCACCCCAACAATTCGCGCGAAACCATGGTGCGAATCATATAAATCTGCCCCTGCGGACACGTTGTTCCAGCGCGTTTTGGTGTAGGCGATCGATTCCAAAATACCGGCCGGAATTTCTGGGTAGCGTGCGTAGGCTTGGCGAAAATAATCTTGGTAGCGCACCCGTTCAACACTTTGAATTTGCTCGTTTTTTGCAATTGCTACAAGCGACGGATCGGTGCTTCCGACGAAACCGGTGGCGGCATAACTGGTGGCACTCGTGGCAAGCATCAAAACGGTCAAACAAGTCTCGCCGAACAGGCGACACGGCAGGCAACTGGACTTCAACATGGAAACTCCAACGTAAGGAAATGAGTGGAATCGCCGCGAGCAAAATGCCCGCGCGGCAAAACCAGGCGGCAACTAACGCGCTATTACAGACGGCAACGGAGCTTGGGCGCGTGTGAATTGCGGGTATTGCAAAAATTCAATCTTGCGTTACAAAAGAATGCACTTCGTCAACCGCGCACTCGGGAAGTCCGGTGCCGAGTGCAACTCTGTGCACCACAAAGACTGCGGCTCGGATCGGCACGTCAAAATGAGCGCGCAGCATCTTCCTCTATCATCGTTGCCCAATTTGCCCGTTTCTCGACACTCGCTGGCTGCACGACCACGCTGCGGCTGACCGCATCGGCGCCAACGCCCAATGCCACGGTCAAGCGAAATTCCGGCAGTTCGCTCACACCCGCACAGGGCAATTGCGGCACATCTGCGAGTTCGTCGCCGAGCTCAACTTGCTCGTTGTTTACGCCCAAGCGCAGCTCCAGGCGCATGCCATCGGGTAGCTCAAACATTGCAAAAACATCGCGGCCTTTGATCGCATCCCAGGGTAACTTCGCATCGTTACTAGTGCCGACACTGTTTGGGTCTGCAGATGGCTTTTCAATCGGCGGCATGCGCACGCCGTAGCGATTTTTCGCCACATCAAAGCCCAAAACGCGCCCATCGATTTCCGCGTTTTCACACATTAAATCAATCACTTGCTTGATGCGTTCGGCCTGTTGCAAGACCCGCCGCTCGGGCGAGCTGCGCGCAATCGCGGGCAAGGCCACAGCGGTAACAACTGCAATTACCGCCAATACCACCAGCACCTCTAGCAGGGTGAAGGCGCGGTGGCGGTTAGGCCACACGACTATTTGCTGTCCCAGTTGCCGATATCGGCATCGTCCCCTTCGCCGCCGGGCTTGCGATCCGCGCCGAGCGAATAGATATCAAATTCGCCATGTTGACCGGGGCGCACATATTGATATGGGCTATCCCAAGGATCTTTTGCGGGTTTCTCTAGGTAACCGCCGGTACGCCAGTTTGGCGTTTCAGGCTGCCCGCCCGGCTTACTGATCAGTGCAGTTAAACCCTGTTCGCTGCTGGGGTAGGCGAAATTATCCAGCTTATACATATTCAAAGCGCCGGAAAGCGCGGCCAAATCGGCTTTGACGGCATTTTTCTGCGCGCCCGCGAGCGAGCCCATGACGTGCGGCAAAACCATCACCGCCATAATCGCGATAATGGTCAGCACGACCAATACTTCTAATAGGGTAAAGCCGTTTCGGACTATGCCTGCTCTGACTATTTTCGCTTTGTCTATTCTTGCTTTCATCTTGCCCTCATCACGCGATATTCGCCGATGAGTCTAACGCATCGCTGCTTTCTCAAGCTGTTTCGCTATGTCCCACAGGGCGTCCTGTTCGGCTAAATTTAGCGCGGCAAAATCTAAACCGCGCGCCGCAGCTAGCGTTTCCATTTGGCGAAAGCGAGACTCAAATTTCAGGTTGCAACCGCGCAGCGCGGCCGCCGGGTCAAGCTTTAAATGGCGCGCCACATTCGCGGCAACAAACAGCACATCACCCAGTTCCTCAAGCTGATGTCGCGGGTTATCGCCACGCACTGCTTCATCCAGCTCAGCGACTTCTTCGCGCAGCTTATCCAGCACGAATGAAATGTCAGGCCAGTCAAAACCAAACTCAGCAGCGCGCTTTTGCAACTTGATCGCGCGTTGCCACTCAGGTAGGCCACGCTTGACGACGTCCAGCGCGGACGCGGCTGAATCGCGCGGATCAGCGATTGAGCGCGCCTGTTTTTCCGCCCGTTTCAATTCTTCCCAGCGCCGCGTTTGTTCGTCGGCATCAGCGACGGTGGCCCCGGCAAATACGTGCGGATGGCGGCGCAGCATTTTTTCATTGATGCCGCGCGCAACATCATCGAAATCAAACAGGCCCTGCTCAGCCGCCATTTGCGCGTGAAACACCACTTGCAGCAGCAGATCACCCAGCTCTTCGCGCAAATCGGCAGGGTTGTTACGCGCAATGGCATCGCTGACTTCGTAGGCTTCCTCCAAGGTGTAGGGCGCGACGGATGCGAACGTCTGCTGGCTATCCCACGGGCAGCCCAAACCCGGTTCGCGCAGGCGCTGCATCACTTTGCGCAAGGCCCGCATCGGGTCAGAATCGAGCTGATCGGCGTGATCAATTAAGCGTGGCGCAGAATCACCCAGCGCTTTTGCCGCAGGCCAACTCATGCCTTGGTGCGCCATTGCATGCGTGCCAGCCAGTCCACGCTTGGGTCACCGAAGGCGACAAACGCGGGCACTAATAGCTCGGCACCCTGGTTGTAGCGCAACGGCTTGCCAGAACGATCCAGCACGCTGCCACCCGCCTGCTCAAGAATGCATTGCCCAGCGGCGATATCCCATTCGCACGAAGATGAACTCAAGCGCGGATAAATATCCTGTGTGCCATCGGCGAGCGCGGAAAATTTTAAGCTACTGCCGAGCGGACAAAGTTCGTGCGCACCAATGGCGCTGAGCAAACTGGAAAGCTCTGTAGGATGGTGGCTGCGACTCACCGCGACGCGCACCGGCACCCCGGCTTTGCGGGCATGCAGCGCTTGCGGCGTTGAAACATTTGCCGTGTCCGCAAGCGCAGACTTATCTGCCGTGTTCGCAAGCGCAGACGTTGGCGCGTTTGACCAGATCCGCCAAGCGCCACCGCCACGCGTGGCAAAACACTGATCGCCGCGTGCAGGTGCCTGCACAATGCCAAGTACCGGCGCGCCATTTTCAATCAACGCAATATTGACTGCGAACTCACCATTGCGCGCGACAAATTCGCGCGTGCCATCCAGCGGGTCAATCAGCCAATAGCGTTTCCAACGCCGCCGATCTCGTAAAATACGCGGGTCGGATTCTTCACTGAGCACGGGAAAACGCGGCTCTAGTTGCTTCAGACCCGCGTCCAATAAATGATGTGAAGCCATATCAGCCTCGGTCAAGGGCGAGCGATCTTGCTTTTTGCTCACGCTAAATGCGCTCGCGTAAATCGCCATAATCGCGCTGGATGCTTGTTCGGCCAGCGCGCGTGCGCCGGTCAATAAGCCGGCAAGATCGGCTGCGGATAGTTGATGCTCACTCACGCCCTCGCCTCCAGCGGTGCTGGCACAAACTGTTCCATCGTCCGTTCCGCTGCGAGCCGTTCCGCTGCGAGCCATGCTCGGGCGAGCAAAAGCGCGCCCATCGCGCGGCCTTCGGTGAATTCTGGGTGCAAGGCCAAGGCTTCAATCTCCGCTAACTTCCAAGTCAATACATCAATCGGCTCGGGCTCATCGCCCTCCAATTGGTTCGGGTACAAATCACGCGCGAGCACAACGTGGATTTCGTGCGCCATGTAGGTGGGCGCAAGCGACAGTGTGCGCAAATAGTTCAAGCGTTTCGCACCAAAGCCGGTTTCCTCTTGCAGCTCGCGATTGGCCGCCACCAAAACATCTTCACCCTCATCAATCCGCCCGCGCGGCAGGCCCAGCTCGTAGCGATGAAAGCCACAGCCGTATTCGCGCGTGATCAGCACTGAATTGGCGTCCGGCATCGCAATAATAATGACCGCATGGTTTGAATTTGGAATCACGCGATAAAACTGACGCTCAGCGCCGTTGCTAAATTTTAGGCTCAGTTTTTCCATCGGCGATTCGCGCACAAAACATTCGCGCGCTTCGATTGTGGGCAAAGTTTTCGGCGCAAGCAGGCCAGCGTTTGAGGTCGTTGTCATAGTGTGAACATTTTGAGCGCCAGCGCGTGCAGAACGGGTGTACCGGCCAGCACGGATGTGGTGTTGAGTGAAATCGCCCCACCATCCAAATCCGTGATCACGCCGCCCGCCTCGCGCACAATCACCGCTAACGCCGCGATATCCAAAATATTCACATCACTTTCGATCACCAAATCCAAACTGCCCTGCGCAAGCAGATGGTAGTGATAAAAATCGCCGTAGCCACGCGTGCGATTTGCCCGCTGTAACAACACCGCCAGCAGCGCCCAGCGCGCACCGCGCGACAGTGTTTTAATGTTTCCAGTAGAAACAATCGCTTGCGCAAGTTCAGTGGTGCAGGCAACGTGGATCGGCTTACCATTTAGTTCAGCACCGCCACCCCGCACCGCACAACTAAGCTCACCGAATTCAGATGCCGAACTGACGCCTAAAATCAGCTCTCCGCGATGCATCAGCGCAATTTGGGTTGAAAATAATGGATAGTTCCGAATAAAACTTTTGGTGCCATCAATCGGGTCAATCAGCCACAAATAATCTGCATCCGGGCGCTCAATTGCACTTTCTTCGCCATGGTAGCCGTGCTCTGGAAAATAGCTTTTCAACACACGCTTGATCTCCGCTTCGGCTTCAACATCCGCCCGCGTCACAGGCGTGGCGTCACTTTTGATCGAAACCGACGTGCCTTGGCGATAATATTTTGTGATCACGACCGCCGCCGCCGCCGCCGCTTCTTTCGCGGCACGCAGGGCAAGTGTCAAGTCGATAGCGGCGGGTGTATGCATGGGGAATGGCCTAATAGGTAAGCTGCGGCGGATTAAAACATGTCTGTCGTGTCCTGCTGTAGATCTCGACAGTCGCAAGGCTATCGCAGACGCGGGGATGCACCGATCGCTGTTGAAAAACTGACTTTTCTCGATGGCCCAACTGGAAAAAGTCAAACTGGAAAAAGTCAGACTGGAAAAAGTACATCGCCCCAGACCGGATTTCCGAAATCTGAGGCGATTTTAGATTTTTGCCGTGTCGCCGAATCAGCGAGACATTTTTGCCGTGTCGCTTTCGCGAGACTTGTTTGCCCCGCTGAAAACCTTAATTCATGGTTGGCGTTTGACGGCGTTTGAGTGATTCGGCATAGACCTGTTCGAAATTAATCGGCTGCAAAAACAGCGGCGGGAAGCCACCCGATTGAATCAAATCGCTGATCACTTGACGCACGTATGGAAACAACACATGCGGACAATAGGTGCCCAGCACGGCGTCCAATTGGGTTGGATCGAAACCCGCACAGCCGAACACACCGGCCTGCTGTACTTCGCAAAGATAAGCTGTTTTCTCGCCCGCCTTGCAGGTAACCGTGACCGCGAGCACGACTTCAAACAGATTTTCGCCGACGTTGCTGACTTTTTGCGTCAGATTCATATCAATGCGCGGCTGCACCTGTTCTTGGAAAATAGCCGGTGCAGTCGGCGCCTCGAAAGACACATCTTTCAAATAAATTTTTTGCACCGCAAGCTGTGGGCCTTGATCGGTTGAGCCTTCTGCGCCGTTGGTTTGTTCGTCTGCCATAGGAATACTCTTAAAGTTAAAGGGTGGAAATTAAAGTTAAAGGGTGGAAATTAAGTCTCGGAAAGATTGCGTGACGGGCCAAATTACCGCGCGGATTTACCGGTGATTTGGGCCAGAACGGCGGGAGTATCCCAAAAACTGCGTTGCTGTGCGTTCCAAATGTGGCTAAAGCGCAAACTTTCAAGTCAGGGTGCGAAAACGACGTCGCAACGACTGCAATCGTTGCTATCCTCAGCCAGCGCTGTTTCCAAGTCGTGTCAGGGCATGACGATCAAAAACGTGAACCATGTCGCAAAATAACCAACCGACCACAGCAAACGCGCAATGAACTTAAGCATGCCAATTTACGCCCAAAGCGCCACAAACAAACCCCAAAGCCTCGGTCAAAACTTGGGCGATTTCTCCCGCCAAACCGTGCAACGGTATTTAAGCGGTGTCACCGGGCATCCTGCCGCGCAGCTGCATCGCTTGATTATGAATGAAGTAGAAAAGCCGCTGCTCATTGAGGTGCTTAAACACTGTGAGGGCAATTTGACGCACGCGGCAACCCTACTCGGCATGAATCGCGCCACGCTGCGCAAGAAACTTGATGAGCACGGAATTGCTGGGTGAACATGCCAGAGTTTGCGATAGATAAGTCTCCGCTTGCGGACACGGCAGATAAGTCTCCGCTTGCGGACACGGCAGATATCATGAATCCCGCACCGTTTTTCAGTCATACCATGCCACTACGATGGCGCGACATGGACAGCTATCAGCACGTCAACAACAGCGTCTATTTGACCCTTTGTGAAGAAGCCCGGATCGCTTGGTTTCGATCCTTAAATGGGCCATGGCGCTCGGAAAATGCCGAACCGGTGATCGCGCGCATCGAATTGGATTACAAAAAGCCACTGCTGCATCCGGCGGACGTTATCGTTAGCTTGGTGTTAGAGCGCGTTGGCAACACGAGTTTGAGTCTGTATCACACGCTTTCCAACGTTACAGACGGGCTGATTTATGCGGTCGGCAAGTCAGTGTTGGTTTGGATAAATCCGCAAACTGGGCGCAGCACGCCGGTGCCGGAGTTTGTCCGGCGCAGCGCCCAGGGCTTGGGCCGCGCAAACCATGCGTGAACTTACGCACTACATCGACGGCAAATTTTGCGCTGCAAGCGCCGACAGCCTGCCTCTAATTGAGCCTGCCACCGGTGCAATCTATGGCAAGTTGAGCGCCGGCGATGCCAGCGTCGCGGCGCAAGCCATCAATGCCGCCGTGCGGGCGCAAGCGGCGTGGGGCGCATCGGCACCGGCCGAGCGTGCCGCCTGGCTGCGCAAAATCGCCGATGGTATTGAAGCGCGCCTAGAAGAATTTGCCCAAGCGGAAAGCATGGATTCTGGCAAGCCAGTATTCGCCGCACGCACCATTGATATCCCGCGCGCAATCGCTAACTTCCGCTTCTTTGCCAACGCCGCTGAGCTGTACGCATCAGAGGCGCACGAGCAGCACGGCGTTGGCTTGCACTACACACTGCGCCAGCCACTTGGGCCGGTCGTGTGCATTAGCCCATGGAATTTGCCGATTTATCTGTTGAGCTGGAAGATTGCGCCTGCGCTTGCTTTTGGCAATTGCGTCGTCGCTAAGCCCTCCGAAATCACACCGTTAACCGCATATATGCTGGCCCAGGTTGCCAACGACATTGGCTTGCCTGCGGGCGTACTCAATATCGTACACGGCATCGGCGCCGACATCGGCCGCCACTTGGTGGCGGCGCGCAAAGTGAAAGGCATCAGCTTTACCGGCAGCACCGCTACCGGCAGCGCAATCGCGCTCGCCGCTGCCACGCAGTTCAAAAAATTATCCTTAGAAATGGGCGGAAAAAACGCCACAATCGTATTTGCCGACGCAGATTTTGCCTTGAGCGTGCGCGAATCTGTGCGCGCGGCATTTAGTAATCAGGGGCAAATATGTCTGTGCGGCTCGCGCATTTTGGTGCAAAAATCTTTAATGCCTAGCTTTCGCGACGCTTTTTTGGCAGAGGCCGCAACGCTGGTCGCAGCCGACCCGGCATTGGCGAGCACGCGTTTTGGCGCATTGGTTTCAGCGCCGCATTTACACAAAGTATTGGGCGCGATTGCACGCGCGCATGACGAAGGCGGTCGATTACTTTTGGGCGGTGAACGGTTAAAATTAGACGGGCGCTGCGCCGACGGCTATTTTCTCGGGCCTACCGTATTTGACCAATTGCCGAACGACTGTTTGAGCAATCAAGAGGAAGTATTTGGCCCCGTTGCCACTTTGATTCCATTTGACGATGAAGCAACTGCCGTGCAACTAGCCAACAACACACCCTACGGATTAGCGACAGCACTGTTCACAAACGATGTAAAGCGCGGGCACCGCATGGCCGCAGCGCTGGAATCGGGCCTCGTTTGGGTCAACACCTGGATGCAGCGCGACTTACGCGTACCTTTTGGCGGCGTGAAAAGCTCTGGCTTGGGCCGTGAAGGTGGCTTGGATGCCATGCGCTTTTTTACCGAAGCGAAAAACGTCACGATTGCGTATTGACGGAACAGTCATCACTCATTTGCTGTGTCGCCTTCCGGCGAGACTCAACCGCGAACACAAACTAGCCCTATGACCACGATTCACACAGTTCTGGCACCGAAACCCGTTGGCCATTATCCGCACGCAAAACGGGTCGGTGATTTATTGTTTCTGTCTGGCATTGGCCCGCGCGACGCGGGCACCAATGCGATTCAGGGCAATCTTTACGCCACCGATGGCAGCCTGCAAAGTTACGATATTGCAGCGCAGTGCCGCAGCGTATTTAGCAACGTCAAAGCGGTGCTGGAAGCATCCGGTGCGAACTGGCACGACCTGATCGATGTCACGGTTTATTTGACCAATATGCAGACTGACTTCCCGATCTACAACGCAATTTGGGCCGAATACTTCCACACCGACCCACCGTGCCGCACGACACTGGGCATCACCGCACTGCCCACACCCATTGCGATCGAGTTGAAATGCATCGCAAAGATTAGCTGAAGGCGCATTTGGCGAGTTGTGGGCTCGACAACGGTGTGGTTGAACAGCCAAAGTCAAATGTGATCGATAAATTCACTGCCGCAACCGCTAGAACCGCTAATCTTGGGTACCCAAACTTGCCGGTTCAACGATGCGCTACTGCTTTGGCGAATTCACGCTAGATCCCACTGCGTTGCTGCTAAGCCGGGGCGGCGCCGCCGTGGAAATACCGCGCCGGGTCTTTCTTTGCCTGAGCTATCTGATTGCCCAGCGCGAACGCGCGATTCGCCGTGAAGAGCTGATTCGCCACGTCTGGGGCCGGGACAATGTCTCAGATCATCAGCTAGCGCAGGTGATTTTGGCCGCGCGTCAACTTGTCGGCGATGACGGCACCGCACAGCGGTTAATTCGCACGGTGCAGAGTTTTGGCTATCACTGGGTGGGCGCGGTAGTTGAAATTGCAGGCGCGACTGCCACGGCTTCGCCCGAGGATGAAGCAATCGCCGTACCGATGCCCGCATCGCTTGCCCCAAGTGTGTCAACGTCAGTCGCCGTTTTTATTCCACGGCCCCGCCAGCGCCCAGCCCATAAACAGCATATCGTGGGGTGGTTGGCAGTGGCAGCGACCTTGGTCGCAGTGGCGGCTATCGGTTGGCAGCTTACTGCCGCCCCGCCAGCGCCCACAGCACCGGTGCTCAGCAAAAATAGTACTGAGCCACTCACGCGTCTGCAGGAAGCACTCAGAAGAGGACATTTTGAAGAGGTGCGTGAGGGCTTGGTGCGTTTGCCCGTGCAGCTCGCAGATTCCGCCGAGGGCCGGATGCTGGAAATCCAATTGGATATTGATCGCGGACGCTGGCAGTTTGCTGCTGAGAAAATGACCCGTCAGCGCACACGTGCGCTAGCAGCGGCGGATACCGTTTGGCAAGCCAAGCTGTTGCTGCTGCAGAGCCGGCTGAATTATCAGCGCGGGCGGTTAGTTGCTGATGCCCTTGCGCCTGCGCAGTACGCAATCGACTTACTGGCGTCTGCTCCGACCAAGGTGTCGCCTCTGCTGCTTGCCGAAGCACTGAGCGATCGCGGCAGGGCATTGTTCGAAAGCGAACAGCCGGATAACGCGGTACAGGATTTAATTCGCGCGAGGGATCTGTATCTGAGCGTTAATCAACCATCGCTTGCTACCGACGTCAGTACCAACTTGGCGCGCGTCTGGATGCGCAATGGGCGCTTGCTGGAAGCTCTGGATCAGCTGAATACCAGTGTTGGCATCTATGTGCAATTTCAAGAACCGACCAAGGAGATAATCTCCCACAACACGGCGCTGCGAGTTCAGGTGGAACTGCTGCGCTGGACCGGCGCTTTAGCGAGTAGTGATCGCAGCATGCGGCTCTTGCAGGCGGTGCCTGATTTTGAACGGCGCTATCGTGCGCTCCAGCTTAGGGTTCTGGCGCTGACCGGAGTGGGTCGCTTGCGCGAAGCGGCATCGATGCTGGACGAGGCGCAAGCCGAGCGCCCCAATAGCGAACTGATTATTCCCACGAACTACTACCTTGCCAGCGGGCAAAATGCGCGCGCACTCAGCATGGCGGCGGCAGCGTTCGCGGCGACAGGGAACATCGACGTCAACGATGTGCTGTTTGAGAACCGTGATGGTGCGTTGCTGCTGTGGATGATCGCAGCGCAGCACTGGGCGCGCGAAGGCAAAGCCATGCCTGAACCTTCCGCTGCACAGCTGGCGGTTTTGCGCAAACCAGAATCGAACCTTGCCGATATCGCCTGTGGCCGCTGGCTGTGGGCTTTAGGGAAAGCAACGGATGCCGAGGTCAAACTGCGCAAAGCGGTGCGAGAGGCACGCCAGAAGAATCTGCTGTATCGGCAGCTGTTGGCAAGCGAACCTTTAGTGGAATTGCTGCTGGAGCAAGGTGAAACCGCTGCTGCGGCCCAGATTCTGACCGAACTGCGGGCGCAAGATACGGAGCGACTCGATCAGGACTATCAGGCGAATGTTTTGGAGCTGCGCGTGGCGTTGGCATTGGGGCAGCGATCAGCGATTGTTGCCGCGTATCAGCGAACGGCGGCGCTGGCGGGCGAGCGCAAGGTGCCGGCGGAGGTTTTGTTGGCCTACACCAGAAAAATGTCTGCGGCAGATGGCCAGATAAGTCTCGCCGGAAGGCGACACGGCAGATAAGTCTCGCCGGAAGGCGACACGACAGATAAGTCTCGCCGGAAGGCGACACGGCAAACAAATGTTTCGAGAACAGGCTCACAGATCCAGCCAAAATGAGGTATTTGTGAGCTGTTTATGATCGTTTTGGGACGCCAAATTTCGCAGTAGTCGCAACACTCCACGCACTCACGCATCCTGACGAGATCAATCAAATGTTTAACAACCGCACGTTCTTAACACCATGTATGGCGAGCTTGTTTGCCTTAGCAAATGAGTCAACAGGAAACCTGTTTGCCGTCGCAAACAAGGAAATCAAATACGCAAACAAGAATGTAGCGCCGTGTTGTGGGAGATTATCTCCTTGGTCGGTTCTTGAAATTGCACATAGATGCCAACACTGGTATCTAGCTGATCCAGAGCTTCCAGCAAG
>JANNYO010000174.1:0-4627 GCA_031410115.1 Rhodanobacteraceae bacterium
GACAAGTGGCGGGATTATTCCAGTTTGGTGATCAAGCGCGATGATTTTTATGGCAACGCCGAACGCATTGGTGAATTTGGTCGCCGCTTTAACCTCAATAAGATTGGCAAAGCGACTGACCGCAGCGAATGGGGGATGAGCCCACAAACGGTCAACGCCTATTACAACCCACAGCTCAATGAAATCGTATTCCCAGCTGCAATCTTGCAGCCGCCATTTTTTGATCCAAAAGCCGACAAGGCGCTTAATTACGGCGGCATTGGCGGCGTGATTGGGCATGAATTGCTGCACGGTTTCGATGATCAGGGCAGCCAGTTTGATGCCAAAGGCGCACAGCGCAATTGGTGGACAGCTGAGGATAAAAAGAAGTTTGAAGCGCGCACAGCGAAATTAGATGCCCAGGCCAGTGGCACGAAAGTGATTGGCTTGCCGATCAATGGCAAGTTAACGATGGGCGAAAATATTGCCGATTTGGGCGGCACGACGATTGCTTATGACGCCTTGCAATTGGCCTTGCTGCGCAGTCCACAGCCGCTGGTGGACGGTTACACCCCTGAGCAGCGCTTCTTTTTAAGCTGGGCGCAAATCTGGCGCCGCAATATGGTGCCGGAATCGTTGAAACTGCAAATCAATACTGACCCACATTCGCCCAGCGTGTTTCGCACCAACGGCCCATTGATCAACACACCAAACTTTGCCAAAGCCTTTGGCTGCAAGGCGGGTGACCCAATGGTAGGTCCTGAAGTGACCCGAGTTGTGATTTGGTAGGTCGCAGCGGACAGCGTGGCTGCCACCACCCGGTGTTCGTCGGGTGGTGGCAGTCATAACGGGTTTGCCAATGCAAATCTAATAAACACCCATGTAATCGCGCTTGCCAACATCCAAACCGTTGTGCCGCAAAATCGCGTAACTGGTGGTTAGATGAAAGAAAAACTGCGGTAAACCGTAGCTCAAAAGATACTGGCTGCCGCTTAAACGCTTTTCTTTCGGTGTGCCAGGGCGCAGCACAATTTCGCGGGTTTCAGCGCCTTCCATTTGCGTCGGCGCAATGCCGTCCAGGAAGCTGTTGGTGCTGTCAATTAAGCCCAACAAATCGGCAAAGCTCGCTTCAGAGTTGGCGTTCGCTGGCACCTCAATATTGCCCAACCGTGCGGCGATGCCACGGGCAAAATCGGCGGCAATTTGCACCTGACGCAGCAGCGGAAACATATCCGGATACAGCCGTGCCTGCAGCAAAACGTTGGCGTCGATATTGTGTGCAGCGGCATGCGCTTCGGCTTTTTGTAGGATCTCGCGCAGCGCGCTCAGCAGCTGTTTGAAAACAGGAATCGATGCGGTGTGCAGGGATAGGGCCATGATAATTTTCCTTGGTATGTGGGTAGTTTGGTGAAATTAAGCCGCCAAATCGTTCTGCAATACCACCCGATAGCGCGCTTTGCCAGCACGCAAATGTTCCAGCGCATCATTCACGCGCGACAGCGGAAAGGTTTCCGTGACCGGCGCGATCTGGTGGCGGGCGCAGAATTCCAGCATGGTGTCGACGTTTGCCGGGCTACCAACGGGTGAGCCGGAAATCGAGCGCTGCTGGCTGATCAGGGGAAAGGTGGCAATCGCCATGGGCTCCAGCACCGCACCCACATGGTGCAAGCGTCCTCTGGGTTTAAGTGCGGCAATGTAGCGATTCCAGTCCAGGCCGACGTTGGTGGTGTTGAGGATGAAATCAAAGCTGCCGGCGGCTTTATTCAACGCATCGGTGTCACGCGTATTGAGCGATTGGTGCGCACCCAATTGCAGCGCTTCCTCGCGTTTGGCATCGCTGGTGGTAAATGCGGTGACGTCACAGCCCCAAGCGCGCAAGAATTTCAGCGCCATATGGCCCAAGCCGCCGATGCCAATGACTGCGACGCGATCAGTCGGCTGTACGCCAAACTGCACAATCGGATTAAAAACCGTGATGCCACCGCACAAAAGCGGCCCGGCGCTGGCGGCATCGACGCCGTCAGGAATCGGTGCGGCCCACACCCAATTTGAGCGCACGCGTGTGGCGAAGCCGCCGTGGCGCCCAACGATGGTGCCCTGGGCTTTGCCACACAGATTTTGATCACCCGATAGGCACGGATGGCAAGCGCCACAGCTGGACGCATTCCAACCCAAGCCGACGCGATCACCGATTTTCACGCGTTTCGCCTGTGACCCCATCGCCACCACGCGCCCTACCACCTCGTGCCCGAGCACCAAGGGATAGGCGGAAAAGCCCCACTCGTTGTCCAGCATTGATAAATCACTGTGGCAAATGCCGCAGCTTTCCACCGCAATTTCGACGTCTTCATCGCCCAGCGCACCGGGTGTGTACTCAAAAGCCTGCAAAGGTGCTTTCGCGGCAGTGGCGGCAAAGGCGCGGATGGGTGTCGTCATTGGCTAGTCTCTCTAAGTTTGAACAAGCGCGGATCATAGGCGTTTGTGGTGATTGAATTGGTGACGGGGATTCGGGTAAAGCACTTTTGGATCTTGATCCGACAAACGCCAGACTAGCCCTTGAAAAACCCCATCCGAGCCCAACCTCGGAAGTCTTCAAGCTAACTAATCAGACGAACGCCCACATGACTGACGCTACTCAAGCCGCCCCCGAACCCGCGAAACAGACGCATCAATTTCAGGCCGAAGTGCAGCGCGTGCTGCAATTGGTCATTCATTCGCTCTACTCAAACAAAGAAATTTTCCTGCGCGAATTGATCTCAAATGGCTCCGACGCGCTGGATAAGCTGCGCTTTGCCGGTTTGACCGACCCGGCGCTGATTGCTGGCGACACGGACTATCGCATCGAAATTGAAGGCGATGAAGCTGCAAAAACCCTGACCATTCGCGACAATGGCATCGGCATGACCCACGATGAGCTGATCTCGAACTTAGGCACGATCGCACGCTCGGGCACCAAACAGTTTTTGGAAAATTTGAGCACCGAGCAGAAAACTGACGCGAATTTGATCGGTCAGTTTGGCGTGGGCTTTTACTCTGGCTTTATCGTTGCCAAGTCCATGCGCGTTACCTCGCGCAAGGCCGGTGCGACTGAATCCTGGAGCTGGACCAGTGAAGGCACGGGCGAATATTCCGTCGAACCCGCAGCCGCCGCCAGCCGCGGCACGGAAATTGTGCTTAGCCTGAAAGACGGCGAAGAAGAGTTCGCGCGCAGCTGGCGCTTGGAAAGCTTGGTTGGCAAGTACTCTGACCACATTGCTTTTCCAATCAAACTGAAAAAAGTTGTCGAAAATCATGCGCTTGAGGCTGAACTCGACGAAGTCGAAAATGTTGAGCCCGCGCCTGAGCCGGCAGAAACCTTTGAATTCAAAGCCGTCAACAAGGCAAGCGCACTCTGGACGCGCCCAAAATCTGAGCTCAAAGATGAGGATTATCAAAGCTTTTTTGGCAGCCTAGAGCACGGTGCTGGAGACGCGTTGAGCTGGGCGCACAATAAAGTCGAGGGCGCACAAAGCTACACCAGCCTACTGTATCTGCCCTCGAAACCGCCGATGGACATGATGTTTGGCAACCGCGATGAGCGCCGGGGCCTGAAGCTGTACGTCAAGCGCGTTTTCATTATGGACGCCGCCGAACAGCTGTTGCCCAGCTACTTGCGCTTCGTGCGCGGCGTGGTGGACTCGGATGATTTGCCGCTCAACGTCAGCCGTGAATTGCTGCAAGATAACAAGCTTACCCAGGCGATCCGCGCCAGCTGTGTCAAGCGCGTGCTGGATATGATGGATAAATTGGCCACCGATGAGGACGCGACAAAGTATTTGGAGTTCTTCAAGCACTTCGGTGCCGTGGTCAAAGAAGGCTTGTCGGAAGATTATGCCAACCGCGAACGCATCGCCAAACTGATGCGTTTTGCCAGTACGGCAGGCGTGGCCGACGCGCTAGTTAGTTTCGATGACTACATTGCCCGCATGAAAGTCGGGCAAGACGCGATTTATTACATCACCGCCGAATCCCTGCTGGCGGCGAAAAACTCGCCGCATTTGGAAGCGCTAAAAGCCAAAGGCATCGAAGTGCTGCTAATGCACGAACGTATCGACGAGTGGGTGATGGGTTATCTCAATGAGTATGCCGGCAAAAAAGTGCTGAGCGTGGCAAAGGGCGAGATCGATTTGGGCAATATCGCCACCCCAGAAGGCGCGCCGGAAGCAAGCTATGAAGCGCTGCCCGCGAACTTAAGCGAACGCATCAGCAAAGTGTTGGGCGACAAAGTTAAGCTCGTGCGCGGCTCCAAGCGCTTGAGTGAATCAGCCGCATGTTTGGTGGTGGATCAATACGAGCAAGCACTGCATTTACAGCGCGTGTTGAAAGCCGCCGGCCAGCCCGTGCACAGCGGCAAAGCCGCACTTGAAGTCAATGCTGGCCATCCGCTGGTGAAAAAACTCAGCGAAACCTCCGATGATGTGAAGTTCGATGATCTTGCCAACCTGTTGTTCGAACAGGCCGTGCTCAGCGAAGGCGGGCAGTTGGAAGATCCGAGCGGCTTCGTCAAGCGATTAAATGGATTGCTACTGGCGGCTTAGTTAGGTTGACGTGGACTCATCTGCCGTGTCGCCTTCCGGCGAGACTCATCTGCCGTGTCGCCTTCCGGCGA
>JANNYO010000175.1:0-6582 GCA_031410115.1 Rhodanobacteraceae bacterium
CGTCAAACCGGCGGCGGCAATTTTCAAAGGTTCCAACGCACGGCGGTCGACCAAGGCACCCGAATCAAAGGCGCTGATTTTGAGCTGCGGCCCAGCGTCGGTAACGTCGACCAAAATGCAGTCCACACCAAACTGCCGATGCACTAGCCCCACATCGTGCAGCGCAGCAAGTGCTGAGCTTAGCGCGATCATCAATTTTAGCCGGTCCTGCGGCGCTTTGGGCAAAGCGCCAACCGCTTTGACCCAGTCCGCCAAACTGCCATAAGTTGCATAGTCGCACGCGACAAAATACGGCGGCTCGTCCAGCTGCCAATCGCGAATCAGCGCAATATCCGGCCGATTTTCAAGGCTTTGGCTGACATAACGCAGCAGCGTAATTTCCCGCTGCAAGCGCCGCAAATGCGCTTCAGAGCGGCAAAAACGAAAGACCCGGCGGTTTGCGCCGTCGGCATCGACGCTTTAGGCGGAGGGCTCAGCCAGCCAGCTTTCACTAGCGCTTGATTCAGCTACCCCTGGTTGGCTTAAGCGGCGCACCAAACGCCAGCCTGGGCTGCCCGGCACGGTACTGCCGGGCAAAAATGCCCGCTCCGATGCAGCTGTAGGCTGCACCGGCACTGCTAGCTGGTAGCCACGCCGGGGTATCGTGCGAATCAGCGGGTGGTCGCTGTCGTCGTCCCCCAGTGCTTGGCGCAAAGATGACATGGTATTGGTGATTGCATGATCACCCACCATATTGTTGCCATCCCACACCACGGCAATAAAGGCTTGACGCGACACCACTTGACCGCCAACGCTTGCCAACAGCGCCAATATCTCTAATTCTTTGCGCCGCAAATGCGCAGTCGTACTTTGCCAGATCAAGATACCAGGTACGGGGTCAATCACTCGGCCGGCCAGGGCATAGGGGTGATCTAAAAAACGATCTTCAATAGCGGGATGCGGGTCAGTTTTAGGCAAGATTTACTCCACCGGCGAAGGGTGCCACCGCGCCCACGCTAGGGTTCTAGGCTGACACCCAAAAGATCAATCTTGTCATCTTGGTTTAACGCACTGCATTTGGCAAGATGGGGTGATTGTTTTGGCGCGCAGTTCACTGTCTAGCGAAATCCACCCCAAAAAAAACCCCGCCATGAGCGGGGTTTTTCACTATTCAAACTTGTAAGTCAGTTTACAAAATACGCGCGACCTCAATTCGATCAAAGCATTCGATTTGATCGTTGACCTTGACGTCGTTGTATTGCTTGACCGCGATGCCACACTCCATGCCGTTGCGTACGTCATCGACCAAGTCTTTGAAGCGCCGTAGCGATTCCAGCTCGCCTTGGAAAATCACTACATTGTCGCGCAACACGCGAATAGGCTTGCTGCGTTTGACCACGCCTTCCAACACCATACACCCGGCAACTGCGCCGAATTTGGTCGAACGGAAAACGTCGCGTACTTGCGCGGTACCCAAAATAACTTCTTTGATTTCATTGCCCAGCAAGCCGGTCAATGCACCGCGCACATGGTCGATTGCTTCGTAGATGATCGAGTAGTAATTCAGCGAAACGCCACCGTCGGCGAGCACCTTACGGGCGCTGGCATCGGCCCGGACGTTGAAGCCTATCACCAGTGCTTTGGCAGACACCGCAAGCGAGGCATCGCTTTCGGTAATGCCGCCGACGCCGGAACTGATCACGTTAACTTTGATGTCCGCTGTCGCCAGTTTAATCAAGCTCTCGCGTAGGGCTTCAACCGAGCCTTGAACGTCCGCTTTGACCAAAATATTGAGCGTCTTCACGTCCGCTGTGGTCATTTGGCTGAACATATCTTCCAGCTTGCCAGCTGAGCTGCGGGTTAGGCGCAGGTCACGAATTTTATTTTCACGTTCGAGCGCTGCATCACGCGCCATCCGCTCATTTGCCAGCACCATAAAGTCATCGCCCGCATTTGGCGTACCTTGCAGTCCGATCACCACTGCCGGAATCGACGGGCCAGCCTCAGTAATTTGTCGACCGGTTTCATCGAACATCGCGCGTACACGGCCCCATTGGGTGCCGCACAGCATCACGTCGCCTTTTTTCAGCGTGCCCGACTGCACCAAGATCGTGGCAACCGTGCCGCGGCCCTTATCGAGCGAAGATTCCACCACGGTGCCGCGTGCGCGGCCGAGGGTTGCGGCGCGCAGCTCCATCACTTCCGCCTGTACGGAAATATTTTCCAGCAAGGTATCCACACCCATGCCGGTTTTGGCACTTAGCGGGATGAACTGTACGTCGCCACCAAATTCTTCTGGCACAACCTCATGTTGCAATAAACCCTGTTTGACGCGCTCGGGATCGGCGTCAGCTTTGTCCATCTTATTAACGGCAACAATCAGCGGCACACCCGCTGCTTTGGCGTGTTTGATCGCTTCAATGGTCGGCGGCATCACGCCATCGACGGCGGCAACCACCAGCACAATAATATCGGTCAGCTTGGCACCACGGGCACGCATCGAGGTAAACGCCGCGTGCCCTGGGGTATCGAGGAAGGTAATCACGCCCTTCGGCGTGGTGACGTGATAGGCACCAATATGCTGGGTAATGCCACCCGCTTCGCCCGAGGCCACTTTGGTGCGGCGGATGTAATCTAGCAAGCTGGTTTTACCGTGATCAACGTGACCCATAATGGTAACCACTGGCGGACGCGGCTCCGTGACTTCGTCCGATTGCGCCGCGATCAATGTGGTTTCAACATCGGTGTCAGCAGCGCGGGTTACAACGTGGCCCAACTCTTCTGCAACCAGGGCAGCGGTGTCGTGATCAATAATCTGATTGATCGTTGCCATCACCCCCATTTTCATTAGGCTCTTAATTACTTCGCCGGTTTTAACCGCCATCAAGCTGGCTAATTCGCCGACTTGAATCGAATCACCCACGGCAACATCACGGGTCACCGGTGCGGTCGGTTTGGAAAACGCGTGTGGGCCGGTTGCCACATTTTGCGCACCGCGCACTAAATCACGCGGCCCTTTGGCTCGGCGTTTAGGCCGACGCGTCGCGCCATCGGCAAGGTGCAGTTGGCCTAAATCGTAACTCGGTGTCGAGCTATCGCCATCACGACCGCGCGCCGGTGCAGCGCCAGTGGCTTTACCTTTGGGCGCGTTTTTGCCGTAGTTATTTTTGCGCTCATTTAATGGCGCCGAATTCGGTCCTAAATTTCGCGGTGCGCCGGGAACTGCCGCACCCGCTGGGCCGCCAGCGCGCGGCGGATAGCCACCCGCTGGTGGTGCACCGGTGCGCGGTGGATAGCCGCCCGCCGGAGCAGCACGCGGCGGATAACCGCCCGCCGGAGCAGCGCGCGGTGGATAACCACCCGCTGGAGCAGCGCGCGGTGGATAACCACCCGCTGGAGCACCCGTGCGTGGCGGATAGCCGCCTGCTGGTGCGGCACGCGGTGGATAGCCACCCGCTGGTGCACCGGTACGCGGTGGATAGCCACCCGCTGGTGCGGCACGCGGTGGGTAGCTCGGGCGCACTGGAGCATCGACACGTGTCGGCGTCGCATCGGCTGGTTTTTCAATACTGACGGCGGACACAGCGAGTGCAGGTACGCTAGCAGGTGCGCTCGCGCCGACTTCGGCTGCGGGCGCAGCGATAACCTCGGCGGGCTTCGCGACTTCCTCAACATGAATACCGCGACGACGATTATCTTCAATCAGCTTTTTCGCTTCTTCAGAGTTTCGCCGTGCATCCTGATCGCGGCGAATCATTTCCTCAGATTCCGCGCGCAGTTTGGATTCACCCAATTTGCGGATCGCATCAGCACGCTCTAAATCATGCTCGTTGCTTGGCTCAGCCACTGCACCGCGCTGCACATAAGTGCGCTTCTGGCGCACTTCGACACTGACGGTTTTATTGCTGTGCAGAGTTTTACTGCCACCCACAACCGACACCGGCAATTCGTTTACGGTTTTGCGTTTGAGCGTGATTTGCGCGGGTGCGCTGACATCACTGCTGGTGTTGGCTTTGCCGTGCGCGGTGCGCAAAAACTCCAACAGCTTCACCTTTTCCGCAGGGTTTACCTCCGAGGCAGCCGTTGCCGGCTTTAGGCCAGCATCTTTAAATTGTACAAGCAAGCGTTCAACCGGCAGGTTGAGCAATTGGGCGAGTTGTTGAACGGTCATGCCGGCCATGGTGTGCTCCTGGCGAATCTCAATACATTAGTCAACCCAGCGGGTGCAGGGCGATGAAACAATAATTTTGCAGCAAATTTCAAGGCAACCTCAACTCAAGCCCGCGCCGACATAATCAGCGCTGCAGCGCGCTCTGGCGCCATCTCAACCAGCTCCAACAGCTCGTCGGTGGCAAGCTCAGCCAACTCGTCTTTGCTCTTGACGCCTTTGGCAGCCAGCGCAAACGCGGTGTCTTGATCCATGCCATCCAAGCCCAACAAGTCTTGCGTCGGATTACCGTCGACCGCTTCTTCTTGCGCAATCAATTGATTGAGCAAGGAATCCCGCGCACGGGCGCGCAGCTCTTCTACCAACGCTTCGTCAAATTCTTCCACGCCGAGCAATTCGCTTGCGGGCACATAGGCCACTTCTTCGACGGTCGAGAAGCCTTCCTGCACCAAAATATTGGCAATTTCTTCATCGATGTCTAGCCGCTCAATGAACATGGCACGGGTCGCATTGGACTCGGTTTCGCTCTTGGTTTGTGCCTGTGCTTGGGTCATCACATTCAATGCCCAACCGGTCAGCTTGCTGGCTAAACGCACGTTTTGACCACCGCGCCCAATCGCCTGCGACAATTTGTCCTCGGACACTGCGATATCCATCGAATGATTTTCTTCATCTTGAATAATCGACTGCACTTCCGCTGGCGCCATCGCGTTGATGACAAACTGCGCGGCGTTGTCATTCCACAGCACGATATCAACGCGCTCGCCGTTCAATTCATTGGTCACCGCCTGCACGCGTGCGCCGCGCATACCAATGCAGGCACCGATTGGATCCGTGCGCTGATCTTTTGCGCGCACCGCCATTTTCGCGCGATCACCCGCGTCGCGTGCACAGCCTTTAATTTCGACGAGGCCTTGACCCACTTCCGGCACTTCTAAGCGAAATAGCTCAATCATAAATTCAGGCGCAGTGCGCGACACAAACAGCTGCGGGCCACGAATTTCGGCGCGAATGTCATACAGCAGGCCGCGAATTCGGTCGCCCACACGAATCGATTCACGCGGAATCGTGCGTTCCTTCGGAATCATTGCCTCAGCATTTTCACCCATGTCGACATAGACATTGCCACGCTCGATGCGCTTAACGGTGCCGGTGATGAGTTCGCCTTTGCGATCAATAAATCGATCCACCACCAGTTGGCGCTCGGCTTCGCGCACACGCTGCAAGATCACTTGCTTCGCGGTTTGCGCGCCAATACGTCCAAGCTCTGGATTTTCGATTGGCTCTTCGATGAAACCGCCGACTTGCGCATCAGGCTGCACATCGAGCGCGTCCATCAAGCGAATTTGCGCCTCTGGATTTTCTAAACGCTCATCGTCCGCCATGATCTCCCAGCGCCGAAAGGTTTCGTAAACGCCGGTATTGCGATTGATCGCAACCCGCGCCGCAATCGCGTCACCACTGGTTTTTTTTGCAGCTGAAGCCAGCGCACTTTCCAGCGCTTCAAAAACCACCGAACGCGAAACGCTCTTTTCATTGGCCATCGCTTCAACAACTAAAAGCATCTCTTTACTCATAACTCTTTACTCATAACAGACTCCGAAATTCGTCGCACCAAAAAGGTGTTGCGCAAACAGGTGTAAGGACATTGGTCGTTCAAAGGATAGCGCTACTGTAATTTTACTCATGTTCGTTGGCATCGACATCACCGCCCTCAACGGGGCCATCGTGCGCGCCTAATTCGCCCGGTTTAGCATCACCCGGACGTGGCACGTGCGGCTTGGAAAAATCCGGCACCACGTGCGCTTTGGCGATATCCGCAACGCGCAGCTGCACCGATTTTCTCTCAAATTCAAGCGTAACTTCGTCACCCGTAACCGCCGTCAAAAACGCGCGGTAGCGCTTGCGGCCATCCAGTGGCAAAAAGGTTTCAACCTTGACTTCCTCACCCACCGCACGGGCAAAGTGCGATGCGGTGACCAGCGGGCGCTCAAGCCCTGGGGAAGACACTTCCAAGGTGTAATCCTCGGCAATCAAATCAATTTCATCGAGCTTATCGCTGATCGCACGCGACACCTTAGCGCAGTCCTCAACCATGATGTGGCGATCCGTCAATTCAATGTAGATGCGCAAAACGCTTATGCCACGGCTTTGCACGATTTCCAGCGACCAAAATTCATAGCCGAGCCCCTCCGCGATTGGCCGCAAAGCGATTTCAAGCTGTGTTTTGCGATCTGTTGGATGCACGGCGTAAAAGCTCACTATTTGTTTTTGTTGCCTCGCCTAAGCCCATGCATCAGCGTCAATCAAAAAAAACTTGCCCATAAAAAAGGGCCTACTGGCCCCAACATAAGTCTCGCCTAACCGGCGACACGACAAACAAGTCTCGCCGATTAGGCGACACGACAAACAAGTCTCGCCGGTTAGGCGACACG
>JANNYO010000176.1:0-1093 GCA_031410115.1 Rhodanobacteraceae bacterium
TGCGCGGGCGATGTCGGTGTGCAGACTTGCATATTATTCAGGGCGCACAGCTGCAAGAAGCGCTCAAGCCGTGCGGAAGAATGCTCGGGGCCTTGGCCTTCAAAACCATGCGGCAAAAACAGCACGAGCCCGCAACCACGGCCCCATTTTGCTTCGCCGGAGCTTAAGAATTGATCGATAACCACCTGCGCGCCATTGCAAAAATCACCAAACTGCGCTTCCCAAATGACCAGCGTGCGCGGCTCGGCGGTGGCATAGCCGTACTCGAAACCCATCACCGCTTCTTCGCTCAAAACCGAGTCGATAATGTCCACCTTATTGCTGCCCGCGATCCGCGCCAGTGGCAAATAGGTTTTGCCGGTGGGCTGATCGTGCAGCACAGCGTGGCGGTGGAAAAAGGTGCCGCGCCCGGCATCTTGGCCGCTAATGCGCAGCTCAAATCCTTCTTTGAGCAACGTCGCGTAAGCCAGCGTTTCGGCAAAACCCCAATCCATGCGCAGCGCGCCCTCGGTCATCTTGGCGCGGTCTTCATAGACTTTCGCGACGCGCGGATGCAGGGTCAAATTGTTCGGTAAGGTGTTGAGCGTGCGCGAAAGCTCGGTCAAAGTCGCAATATCGCCGCCGGTGTTGACTTCTTGCATCAAATCACCACCGACATACGGCCGCCAATCGGTGGCCTTGCCATCTTCGTCCGCCGTGGTCAGTTCCGGTGCGACCGGTGCACCTTTCTCTAAGGCGGCACGATACTCATCTTGCATCTGCACTGCATCATTCGGGCCGATCACGCCAGCCTGCAGCAGCGTGGTGGCATACAAATCACGCGTGGTTTTATGGGCGCGGATGTTTTGATACATCATCGGTTGGGTCGCGGCCGGTTCGTCCGCTTCATTGTGGCCATGGCGGCGATAGCAAACCAAATCGATCACGACATCGCGCTTAAATTTTTGGCGATAGTCAAAAGCTATTTGCGCGCAAAAAACCACCGCTTCCGGGTCGTCGCCGTTGACGTGCAATACCGGCGCATTGATCATTTTTGCGACATCAGTGCAATAAAACGTGCTGCGTGAATCTTCAAGTTTGCTGGTGGTAAAAC
>JANNYO010000177.1:0-3120 GCA_031410115.1 Rhodanobacteraceae bacterium
GCCATTGGCCCAGGTGTCCCAGTGGCGAATAAAGAGCTTATCGTGCAGCGTACCAGTGGCTTTTTGCGCGGCGGTTTCATCGATGCGTTTTTTGGAGCAGGCAAAATCGCTGCCACATTCGTTAAACACCTCGACCGAATAGGCGATGGTTTTGCCATTCGGCGCGAGTACAAAGCCACTGATATCGAGCGGGATTTCAGAAATTTGTAGGGCTTCACCGCCGCTTAAACTTAAGCGCCAAATTTGGCTGGAACCTGAGCGCGAACTCAAGAAATAAACCGATTTGCCATCGGCGGCGAAACGCCCACCGCTGACCGACTGTCCTTTTGCGCTCAATCGCCGCGCATTGCTGCCATCAATATTCGACAGCCAGAGTCCATTGATGCCCTTGTTCGCTGCCATGTCGGGTTCCCGCAGCGCGTAAACAAGGCTTGCGCCATCTGGCGAAATTCGCGGGTCACTGATCCGTTGTAAGGTCACAAGATCTTTCGCAGTAAAGCCCGCTTTGGCGCTTGCCATTGCCGGATCCACGTTTGCCGCGCCGTTGGCAGCGCTCAATGTGATCAAAGCCAGTGCGACCGCATTCGGCAGCAGATGTTGAAAGGTCATGTCGTGCTCAATCGGTGAATGTCGCGCCATAATAAAGTCATGTTCGCGTCAACGCCACGGAAACCGTATTTTTCCGGTAACTTTCTGTTTGACCTTGGCTCGGCGAAAGAACTTTAAGTTGTTTCACAGTGTGCTCAGCGTCTAGCCTTGATCAAAACGCTGAGTATGTTTGGGCCAGACTGTGAATCCCAACCTATGTCGGGCTAGGCCCGCAGCCAGCGTTGCAACGCCGGATACGCGCCGGGCGCGTCAAACCTGACGTTCGCCGCAAGGCCAGCGCCAATCAAGCCCTGCACGCCAGGATAAACGCCGAGCGCAAAATTCATCGCTAGTGTCGGCGCATGGCCGCGATAGCCGAGCGGATGGAAAAATTTTGAAAGCGGCATAGCAATCGCGGTGGCTGCCGCGAATGACCAAGCGATGGCTTCAATTTCACCGCCAAAAGCAAACGCCTGTTCCGGCTGAAGTGTGCCGTCCAGCTGGTCACGGTAGGCGGACGGCGTGACCGCGATATGCCCAGCTTCGTGCAATAAATCCGACGGCGCTACCAGTGTCTCAAGCGCATAAATGAGTTCACCCTGCGCAATCACAACGCCGGGCAAGAAAGCGGCGGTGCTCAGCACCCCGGGCCGGGCGGCGGCTGTTTGGCATTGAACTGCGTTGCATGACGCATTTTCGCAAGCGCATCAGAATTAGGCGTCAGCGCAAAGTGCCGCAAAATGCTGGGGAAAGCGGCGTGCGGCAGGTCGCGATAGTTGATGAAAAGCCCGCCGGCGCGATTCGCGTGGCGCAACGCGCTTTGCATGATTTGCGCAATCTTGAGCGCAAGAAAATGCTCGTCTGACATATGCAACGCATCGATCAGGCTCACGCCTTCCGGTAGGTTATCCGCTGCCACCCCCGGCATGGTTTGTGCTGCGCGCAGTGTGAGATTGGAGACCAATACCTCAAGCGGATCCCGGTATAAAAAAATCCAGGGCACGTCGGGGAACGTGTGCTCAAAGAGTGGGATATGTTGGGTGTGCCAAGAGTCACACTTGATGATGGCGCGTTTTGCCTGGTTGTCCCGCTTGCGTGCTTCTAGATCGTCGCGTTTTACTCGGCAAAGGCTCTGGCTCAGCGAGTGTGCCGAATGCAATTCGGCAAATCTGGGCTTTGGGTTGTTGGATCGCTTAAGCAAAGCGAGCGTAGCGGCACGGTGTCAAGCTAAAACAAGTTTTGTTTGATTCGTTTTGCCAAGGCAAAACACAAGTTTTGTTTGATTCGTTTTGCCAAGGCAAAACAAATGTCAACCAATGACAAATTTGCGGACGTCATCACAGTTTGGTGATGATTCGAGTACGCTCGGGGCATTGCTACGAACCCAGGGACGCATGATGAACGCAGCTAGGCCCTTCACACCCTTTCGCCCTGTAACTTTAGTTGCTTCCAAGCCCAGCCTAACAAGGCAAGTTTGGCTCAGCCTTACGGCGCTCTTGCTTGGTTTTGCGCTTAGTTTGCCTGCGGCGCACGCCGGAATGGGGATGGTTCCTGGCGCGGCTACAGCTTCCGGCCGCACGCAACAGCTCACCACGCCGGAGCAAGTGCCCGATGGCCTGCAAAAATCCGACTGGTCGAGCATTCGCGCGGCTTACGATGCCGGTCGGCACGCCTTCCAGCGCACCGGCAGCGGCTATCACGCGCGTAACCCGGGCCAGCAGTGGCTGACCACGTTTGATCAACGTGGCTTTATCGCGCAGCCGCAAAACGCCAGCTGGACCTGGGGCTTGGAGTTGCACAGCTACGGCTTTGGCGAGCAACAGCAGCGCATTGGCGGTTCGCCGGTGATGCAGGCTGCCGGTCAGCGGTTGAGCTATCAGTGGGACGCCAACGTGCAGGAATGGTGGGTCAACGATCAGCGCGGCCTGGAGCACGGCTTCACCGTTGCGCAGCGGCCCGCCGTGGATGCGCAATCCGCCGCTGGCAACGCGCCGCTGTCCTTCACCCTCAACACCCGCGGCGGTTTGCAGCCGCAGGTGCTGCCGGGTGCACTAGGCGTGGCCTTTCGCAATGCTGCCGGTGCGACGGTGCTGAACTACAGCGGCCTAAAAGTGTGGGATGCCGATGGCAAGATCTTGGCTGCGCGTTTTGAGCCCGCTGGCACCCAGCAGCTGCGCCTGAGCGTCGACGAGCGCGGCGCGCGCTATCCGCTAACGATTGATCCGATTGCCCAGCAGGCCTATCTCAAAGCCAGTAATACCGGGGCCAATGACCAGTTCGGATACTCGGTGGCGGTTTCGGGCGACACCGTGGTGGTCGGGGCGATTTTTGAGGACAGCGCCGCCACTGGCGTCAACGGCGACCAGGCGAGCAATGCCGCTAGTAATGCAGGCGCGGCCTACGTATACACCCGCAGCGCCGGTGTGTGGACGCAGCAGGCCTATCTCAAAGCCAGTAATACCGGGGCGGGTGACTCCTTCGGTTATTCGGTGGCGGTGGCGGCCGACACTGTGGTGGTGGGGGCGATTGGCG
>JANNYO010000178.1:0-3926 GCA_031410115.1 Rhodanobacteraceae bacterium
ATTTGACGCGCTGTCCGTTACTGCCGTCTTTGACAAATTCTTCCGCCGCACCATAGTTAAACGCACACACCGGCAGGCCACTCGCCAACGCTTCCAGCGTCACGTTGCCGAAGGTTTCGCTTAAGCTAGGAAACAAGAATAGATCGCTACTGGCATAGGCTTGGGCAAGTGCCTCGCCTTTGAGCATGCCGCAGAAAACATGTCTGGCATCGTGCGATAAGCTGGCGCGCAGCGCAGGGCTTGCCGGGCCATCGCCCACCCAAATCATCCGCGCGCGTGGAAATTCCGCCGCGATGGCAGCAAAGGCACGCACCGCAAGCGGCAAATTTTTCTCCACAGCGATGCGCCCGACGAACAAAACTGCCGGTGCCCAGGTGTCGGTTCCTGCGTCGCAACCCCAGGCATCACGCACAGATTGCGCACGATGCTCGGGCGAAAATAAAGTCGTATCGACCGCTCTTTCCAGCCGCTCGACGCGTTTAAAACCGCGCGATCGCAGCAGCTTTTGCAGGCTCGCGGTGGGCACCAAAGTCGCTAGCGCGCGGTTGTGGAAGGCGCGCATGAACGCAAACGCTGGACGGCGCAGCAGCCGCAGGCCATAGTGGTCCATGAAATCATCGAAACGCGTGTGTAAACCGGTCACTACCGGAATATTGAGTGCACGCGCGGCGGAAACCGCAGACCAGCCCAAAGGCCCTTCGGTGGCGACATAAACCCCTTCCGGCCGGACTTTGCGCCAGTGCTTCAATAGTCGGCGTTTCGCTGGCAGGCCAAAACGTAAGCCCGCATAAAACGGCAGTTTCGCCCCTGGCATCAGCTGCTCAACAATCAAGCGCTCAGGGGCTTTGGCGCGATCACTGGGCTGTTCTGGACGCACCACCTCAACCTGGCAACCCAGCTTTCGGCACTGCTGCACCAAAGAAAGCACCGTGAGTGCGACGCCATTAATTTCCGGCGGGTAAGTCTCTGTGACGAACGTGATCTTCATGAGCCTATTTCCAAGCGTGTCATGACATGAAGATGGCGCACCAAGATGATGCCGGTTGGTCAAACGCATGACAGTTTGATGAATTGCGCGTCGTGTCAACGCCAGCGCAGGGCGCGCCTTGTTTTGCCAACGGCAAAACGAATCAACAGGGACTTGTTGCGCCGACGACACAACGAATCAGCAGGAACTTAAGAATCGCCTGCGGCGATTTTTTCCGGCGCGTTCGCTGGTTTTAATCAACTGTTTAAACTGAATTTAATGCGTTGCCGCAGCACACTGGGAACGGGTTGATCGTCAACAAGTTTAGGGCTGAAGCGCCAGCGCATCACTGCACGCCGCGCTTCAATGTCAAAGATTTTTTGTGGCTGTGCACCGATCACCGAGGCTGCGGTGACGCGCCCGTTCGCATCGACTCGAACTTCTAAATCAACCCAACCTTCAATCTTTTGCCGACGCGCTTGCTTTGGAAAGTTCACCCGGCTGGTATTTATTGGGCGCGCTTCGACAACGCGACTGGCGGATCGTTCGTCTAGCGTTGGTAAGGTTTCTCGCTGTTTTGCGTTAGCAGCGGCGGCTTCAGCAACACGCGGCTGTGCCGGCACCAAGGAGGCTAGCCGGCGCGCTGCGGGAGCGTCGATTATTTTTGACGCATTGGTTTCGGGCGTAGGTGTTGCCGTGTTTTGCAATTCAAGCGCGAGCGACGGCACCTTGGCTGAAGGCACCTCGGACAATAGCTGCCGTGGTGTCGCGCTGGCGGACATCGCCGGCGCACCGGTCAGGATCATGGATGCTAGCCCTGTGGGCACAACCTGGCTTGCCTGCCATCGCCGCTTGAGTGCCGTCAGACGGGCGGCACTGGGATCTGCACGTTCAAGCAGTGCAAAGAGTCGATCCACCTCGGCCAAACGATCTGCATCGTTAGCAACCACCGTTGCCATCGCAGATTCCAGTGCCGTCATAGCGACTGGCACAAGTTCCAATACCGCTTCGCGCACACCGCTGTCAGCCGGGCTTGACTGCAGTGCAGCCAAATAGTGCTCCAGCGAGTTCGCCCCCGCAGGCCGGACTAGGTTGCCAGCGCTGTAAGCTTGCATCGCAAGTTCCACTTGTCTGCCGTGTCGCCTGTTCGGCGAGACTTGTCTTGCATGATCGCCGTTTTGCCAGCCCGTTGCAGCTTTCAGCGTTTGCAGGCCAGTTTCAAAGCGCGCCTCGTAACCCTGCTTAGAATTCGGTGTGACGAGATAAACACCCGTTGAAAAAATAGCAACAACAGCAGCGGCAACACTGATGTAAATGACGAGATTTTTTGTGCGATTTGCGCTTGCCGACGCGCGATTGGAAAGGCTGGAATACGATTTGGCTGAGGTGTTCATTGGTGTAGCCAAGCTGAAAACGATTCCACACCTTAGCGCCGGTTGATGACCGATTCGTGTCAGCCGCCTGCGCGGGATTAAGTTGGTTAGGCTTTAATCCGCTGAGCAAGCGGTAAATACCACGTCACCAAATTCGGCAACGGCGTCCAGCGGCTGACTTTTACCCCAGCCGCGCGCAGCCCTGCACCGGTCCAGGTGTTGCAGGTTTGCAGCAAACTGTAGTGTCCGTTTGCCTGAAAAAATGCATCGTTATGCCCGTAGTGCGCCCCAGAAATTGCGCGCGCGCCGGCCGATGTCCGCGTGACCGACTGCATCACATAGTTGACCAATTCCCGGTATTGCGCGCGCGATAGCTGGATTTCATAGACGTACTCAGGTAACTCAGTAGTGCTCAGATATTCCACATGCAGCAACGATTCGTTTGCGCCAAACACCGCCTGAAGTGCGGTTTTTAGTTTCAAATCTGACCAATTCGGCGTGTTGAGATAGAACCCACGGTCGCCCCAACCGATAGCGATTAAATCGACATCTTTTGCCGGCGCCACGAAATGTTCTGGCGCAAAAACCGCGCGCCAATTCATGCCGATGGATTCAATTGGCATGACTAAATCGGTATGCACGCCGTTATCAAGCACCCACACGCGCACACCGGTATCGCTGTGTGTGAGCGCATTTTTCAAGCCTTGTGCATTCGCCGGAATCAGCAGCAACAAATACGCCGAAGCAACATACAAAAAGATGGCGCCCAATAGGCCCAGAAATACCCAGCCGATGCTGCGAATAATGCGGCGCGCAAGACTGTAAATGCTAAATGTTGGCTTCATATTGAGCGGCAGATGCTGACACTGCGCTGGCCATGATTGGGAACTTCAAAGAAATTTCACAGTTTTGCCAGCCGCGCAAATTGCTTACTGAAACACCCGGATTACGCAGCGATAATTTGGCTGGAATTTGCCATTAACCCGGGTTTAGATGCGCACTTGAACGGCAAATAGCACGCCTGCCAAAGTGGTGTTCGCTACAGTTTGGGCGGCCAATTAATACTCACTCGGCCCGCAACCGCATAAATCTAAAATTGGTCGTTGATATCGCGAGCAACTTGGTTCAAGGCACCAGTGCCAATAACGGCAATATGCGCGCATTCACCGATTGGATTTGAAACAAGCGGTTTTGATCAATTCCACCCGCAACACTATTCGACAGCGAAACAAATACGAACGGATCGCGAGCGTTGTCTTCCAACAGCCAAGCGTGCGTCAACACGTGATTGTTGTTCGCCGCACTCGCCAAACTGCCGCCTTTGTACCAAACGCGATCCCACTCGCCGCGCACGAATGGCAGCGCCGCCTGCGCGCTCATGGCTTTGTCGATTTCGCGCATTGCATCAGAGCCTTTCGGAAAACGGCGCAGCGCCGCCATGGCGTTACAGATATCCATCGCACTGGCGCGCCAGGTGCCCTCGGTCAGCAAATTCGCTTGAAAATTCAGGCCGCCGGTAATGCGCCCCAAGGGCACAATGCGATCAGTCAGAAACTGGTTCTGAAACGCCTCAGTGCCGTTTAAAT
>JANNYO010000179.1:0-2031 GCA_031410115.1 Rhodanobacteraceae bacterium
AACCGGGTAAAACCTCAGTCACGCTGCCCTTTGCGATTGCCAACAGCGCGAACTACAACTGGGACTACAACGCCACCAGCGATACCGCACAAATTTTGCCGCTGCCCTGGCAGTCCATCAATATCGATCCGCGCTTTAATAGCGCCACCTTCGGTGATTTCCGCCTACGCGTCGGTTCGCGCTTGGTAGACCGCTACCCGAATGTGCCAGCGGTTAGCGTTGTACGTGATCTGGATGACCGTCCGCGGCCCACGAATTTGGCGATTATTCCCGGCAGCGATTCGGTTGATGTTGGTGCGTTTGAGCGGCAAGAATCGGATCCGTGGTTAGTCAACGGCGAGTTCGATGGCAGTCTAAATAACTGGCTGAGCGACAACCCAAGCTCCACCACCTACAGCGCGCTGAATGCCGCTGACAGCAGCGGTGGCTCGGTGCAGTTTTCTAGGTTAGGTGTTGTCGGCAATGCCACGCCAGCTTACAACGTGTTGGTGCAGTGCTTTAATTTGCCGGCGGCGGGCGTGTATCGCCTGAGCGGCTCCGGGCGCGGCACCGCCAATAACCCCCTTTTTGTGAGAGCCCAGCCCTATATTTTCTGGCGCTTGCGTACCAATTCACCGAATTGCGCCCAGGCCGACCCGGTTGCCCAGGAAGGCAACGTTTTCTTACCGAATGCGCCGGCATTTGCCGCAGCGGTGCCGTTTGACATCAATGTCAGCGCCGCGCAATTTGGCCCGAATGCCACGATTGAATTGCGACTGGACACAACTGTGGCGGTTATTGGCAGCGGAATGGTGCCGAGTTCCGATACGCTGGTGGGTTTTGATAAAATTGAGCTGCGTAACGCCTCAGTTGTGTTGCCGCCACTGATTTTCGCGAATGGCTTTGAGAATTGAGCGATTAGATTGTCCGCGGAATGCAGCGCTTGCGCCACTTGCTCAAGCGCTCGGTGGTTAATTTTCGCCAGTCGCGGCGCGCCTCAAAGGTCACAAATTCCGGCGAGATTACCTGCATTTCCAACGTTCGCGACTCACTAAAGCATAGAGCGGCGGCAAGGACGTATGTCAAAACCCGGTGCGTAGCGGCATATGCAACCAGCGCTAGCCGCCATATGGCGACATAGGCCACAATCGCAGCCCCTTTCACTGCCCGCCGGAAACCCCATGGCCCATTTTGACGCCCGCTCTGCCGCCCGCACCGCCCCTGACCAACCCTTGGTCGATATCGCCGATTACGTGATCGACTATCAAGTGGACAGCGTCGAAGCGATCAACACCGCGCGCTACATGCTGCTGGATTCGCTTGCATGCTCGATGTTGGCGATGAAATTCCCCGAATGCGTCAAACATTTAGGGCCGGTGGTGCCGGGCGCTAGCATGGCCGGCGGCGTGCGCGTGCCGGGCACCAGCCATGAGCTCGATCCTGTGCAGGCGGCGTTTGCAATTGGCACGCAGGTGCGCTGGTTAGATTTTAATGACACCTGGCTTGCCGCCGAATGGGGCCACCCGTCGGATAATTTAGGCGCGATTTTGTCGGTAGCGGATTATTTAAGCCGCAAAAATGTCGCTGCGGGCAAAGCTCCGATGACGGTCGGCGAGGTGTTGAAATATGCCGTGAAAGCACATGAAATTCAGGGCTGTTACGCGCTGAAAAATAGCTTCAATCGGGTCGGCTTAGACCACGTTATTCTGGTGCGTTTGGCTTCAACCGCGGTCGCCACCGCAATGTTGGGCGGCAGCAAGGAAGATGTGATCACCGCTGTTAGCCACAGCTGGATTGACGGCGGCGCGCTGCGCACCTATCGCCACGCGCCCAATACCGGCCCGCGCAAAAGTTGGGCGGCGGGCGATGCCTGCAGGCGTGCGGTGATTCATGCGCTTAACGCGGTCAACAAAGGCGTAGTCAGCTACCCGACCGCGCTTTCCGCGAAAACCTGGGGCTTTTATGACGTCGCGTTCAAGGGTAAAGCGTTCGAGTTTGAGCGTAGCTTTGGCTCTTACGTGATGGAAAACGTGCTGTTTAAGATCAGTTTTC
>JANNYO010000180.1:0-5780 GCA_031410115.1 Rhodanobacteraceae bacterium
CGCTTCGCCGCTGAAAAATGGCCGGTCGCGGCCCAACGCCGGGCGGCTGCCATTGCACATCTGGATGCGTCGGTTGGCCAATTGCTCCGTCAGCTCGAGGAGACAAAGCTGGCGGATAACACCGTGGTTTTTCTGACGAGCGACAATGCTGCCGACTCACTCGCCGCGAGTTTTTTTACGAGTAACGGCCCGTTTCGCGGACACAAAGGAGAGTTGACCGAAGGCGGCTTGCGGGTGCCGCTGTTAGTGCGCTGGCCGCACCACATCAAGCCGGGTTCAGTCAGTGATTTGCCGTGTGCGCTGTGGGATCTGTTTGCCACCGCCGCCGAGTTGGCGCGCGTGCCACAGCCACCGCTGACGGACAGCCTGTCGCTAGTGCCGGTGCTGCTGGCACGGGTAATTCGGTGTTGTCAGGCTGTGCAGTTACGCCTGCAGCATTCGGTACTGCAACCACGGTTCCAGCAAACGGCACGTTTAACACCGCAACCACATCGGGTTCGATTGCATTGACCTGTACCCGTGCAGCTGCGGCGCAAACCGCGTCACTGTCGTGCACAGAAACCGCAACCCCAACCGTTGCTGGCTCGCCGTTCACCCGCACCTGGGGCTTGACTTGCCCAGCAGCAGGTGTAGCAGCTGTTGCACCAACCCTCGGCGCACTCGCTGCAACAACCTTAGCAACCGGCGTTTCGCCAGCGGCTACCGGTTCAGTGGCTGTGCCAGTAGCAACTGCCGGAACCGCAGTGGCAAACGTTGCGATTGCTTGTACGATTCCAGCAGGAGCTAACGCCTTTGCGGTCACGTCCGGCACACCACAAACCTTCACTGCACCGGCTACCGTTCCTGGTACCGCGACAGTGGGCTTGAGCTGTAACCGTACTGCCGCTATCGCAACAGCAACACTGAGCTGCACCCAAACCGCAACCCCAGCCGGTGCAGCATTGCCAGCTTTGACCTCGGTTGTTACCTGCCCAGCATTGGCTGTTGTTGCCACCGCAGTCACCGCCACCACACCCGCATCGGGCTCCACCACCACACTGACCGCGCAAGCGTTCGGCGGCGGCACCTCGACCCAAGTGTTGACGTTCGGTTCCACCGGCGCTGGCACAATGAACTGCGCGATTACTCCAGCATCACCGGGCTATAGCGTTGCTCCTGCTGTTGTAACGTTCCCTGCAGCTGGCGGCGCCGCAACAACCACCGTGACCTTCACCGGCACCACATCCGGCACGTTCACCGGTATTGCAGTATGCACCCCAGTTGCCCCTGCAACCGGCGGTCCGTTCACCTACAATTTCACCACCACCGTCGCTGGCGCACCGCCTGCGCCGCAAGTCCAAGTTCCTGCTTTGGGCAACATCAGCTTGATGTTGTTGATTGCTGGCTTCCTGGGCCTTGGTGTGGTGTTGGTGAACCGTCGTCAAGCTTAAGTTGCAATGTTGTAGATTTCAAATCTAGATGAAAAAGGGCGCCCCGGCGCCCTTTTTTTTGCGCCACAATCAGCCTACGACGGTGCGCGCGATGCTGTCCTCAGATAAATCTGAGCCCGCAGTGCGGCTTTGTCTCATGTTTTGCGACGCGCATTCGCGATATAGCTACACGCGCTGTTTTGGCGCAGTAATAAAAACAGTTGGTTTTCTATTCGTTCTCTATTAACCTAGGCGGCAATTCAACTTTCGCCATTTACAAAGGTATCGCCATGTCTAAACCTGTACTTCCTGCCGCCGAAGAAAATAAGCGCCGGGCGCTTGCCGCTGCGCTGTCGCAAATTGATAAGCAGTTCGGGAAAGGTGCGGTAATGCGCATGGGCGATAAAACCCTGGAACCTGCCGAAGTGGTGTCGACCGGCTCGCTCGGCTTGGATTTGGCGCTGGGCATTGGCGGCTTACCGCGTGGGCGGGTGGTGGAAATTTACGGGCCGGAATCCTCCGGTAAAACCACGCTAACGCTGCAAGTGGTGGCGTCCGTGCAGCGTTTGGGCGGCACAGCGGCATTCGTTGATGCTGAGCACGCGCTGGATCCAAGCTATGCGGAAAAACTCGGCGTGAATGTCGATGATTTATTGGTAAGCCAGCCTGACACCGGTGAGCAGGCGCTGGAAATTGTCGACATGCTGGTGCGCTCAAACGCGGTGGATGTCGTGGTGATCGATTCGGTTGCGGCGCTGACGCCAAAGGCCGAAATTGAGGGCGACATGGGTGATACCCACGTCGGTTTGCAGGCGCGGCTGATGAGTCAGGCGCTGCGCAAATTAACCGGCAATATCAAACGATCGAACTGCCTGGTGATTTTCATCAACCAAATCCGCCTCAAAATTGGCGTGATGTTTGGCAGCCCGGAAACCACCACCGGTGGCAATGCGCTGAAATTTTATGCCTCGGTGCGCCTGGATATCCGGCGTATTGGCAGCGTCAAACGCGGCGATGATGTCGTCGGCAATGAAACTCGCGTTAAGGTCGTGAAAAACAAGATGGCGCCACCCTTTCGCCAAGCCGAGTTTGAAATTATGTTCGGCGAAGGCACCTCGCGTGAGGGGGAAATTATCGAGCTCGGCGTCACCTGCGGCTTTATCGATAAATCCGGCGCGTGGTATAGCTACAAAGGCGATCGCATTGGTCAGGGCAAAGAAAACGTACGCCAATACTTGCGCGAACACAAAGTCATGGCGCAGGAAATTGAGGCGCAAATTCGCGCCAAATTGCTGACCGTGGGCGCACCGACTCAGCGCGTCGAAGAAGAAACTGAAGAATAATCGCGCGCGATTGTGATGAAAGCAAAGCCGCCGCAGTCGGATGAAGTGCATGTCTCGGCTGCGGTGGATTTAGGCGATATCGTAGTGCAAGCCGCCAGCGCACTGCGAATAAATCGCGGTATCGTAAGGGCAAACCCCGTTCGGGCTGATCCAAACCCCGTTCGGGCTGAGTTAAACCCCGTTCGAGCTGAGCTAAACCCCGTTTGGGCCGAGCCAAACCCCGTTCGGGCTGAGCCAAACCCCGTTCGGGCTGAGCCAAACCCCGTTCGGGCTGAGCCTGTCGAAGCCCCCGCCAAACAGACCGTTTTCACCCGAGTTAAGCCCGCATTCGGCAACCCACGGAAATCGGTGTTTAACGATGATTCCGCCAAGCGGTGCGAGCGAAAACCCTGGGAAAAGTCAGCCCCTGACCCCGAAAAACTCACGCCGCAGCACGCCTACTTGCGCGCCATTGCGCTGTTAACTGGGCGCGACTACAGCCAAAAAAAGATCTGCGAAAAGCTGGCGAAGCTAGGCTTTGCGCCCGATACGATTGGTGAAGCACTCGCGCGTCTGCTCGGTGAAGGCAGTTTGAGCGACGTGCGCTTTGCTGCCTCGCGCACGAATGGGCTGATCAATCGTGGCAAAGGCCCACGCCCGATTCGGGCAAAACTCGTGGAGGCCGGTGTGGCGAAAGAGCTAATCGCCACGGCACTTGGTGAGCTCCAGATCGACTGGGCTGCGCGCGCAAAGGAATTACTACTGCGTAAATTTGGCCCTGATCCGCCACCTGATCGACTGAATTGGGCAAAACGCGCACGTTTTTTAGCGGCGCGTGGTTTTGATGAATCAGCAGTGCGGGCGGCACTTGCTAGGGTTACGCGTTAACATCGCGCAGAATTTCGTGTTTGAGCTGCTTATCACCGCAAGGGGCTGTGAAGCGCCCTGTGGCCACATTGGGCACGGACAAACTCGCTAGGCCTTAAATCTGACTAAATCTTTTCCGTTGGCAAGTGCTTGGCCTCAATTCCCGCCAGCGAATCTGAAAAAATGCTAAAAATCGCGATCTTGAGACATTGTGAAATTCCGCCAGCTATGACGATTCACCATGCTGCTACAGAATCCGTACGCCTTGATTTATGGCTGTGGGCGGCACGTTTTTACAAAACACGTGCTTTGGCGAAAGCTGCGGTCGATGGCGGCAAAGTGCGCGTCAACGCACAGCCCTGCAAACCGGCAAAAGCACTGCACGTGGGTGATTTGATCAAATGCACACAGGGTCTGGAAGATTTAGAAGTACGGGTGACAGGCTTAAGTGATCAGCGCGCCAACGCCACCCATGCGGCAACGCTGTACGCGGAATTGCCGACCAGCTTGAGCAAACGTTTAGGCTTGCGTGAGCAAACGCGGCTGGCCCGACTGGGCTATCAGCCCCCTGCAACCAAACCCGACAAACGTGCGCGGCGTAAAATCACGCGATTTGAAAGTGTGGAAAGTCTGGACTTGATTGGTTTTACAAGCCAAACCCACTTGGCATCGGGGGATACGCTGTGAGTTGTCTCGGCTCATGCCAGCACTTTATATTTCAAAAAACAGCTGGCAGATATACTTTTTTACCAGCAAATGATGCGTGTTCATGTCGACTCTAACAATTCCCAATGTTTCCGAGACCAGGCACTTTTTGCTCAAAGCGTGCTGGCATGGGTTAATCAGCAACCGGAAGCTTTTCTTGCCCAGGGCGCACGCATGCGGGCAGTATCCGATGCGCTTTAAACCAATCTTTTACTCCTGTTTTCTGGGCGCATGGTGCAGAAGGTTATGAAGTTTCGCCGTGATATCGGCACCACTCCGCTTAGCCATGCCAGCGTGGTCACCATCGGTGCGTTTGATGGCCTGCATGTCGGCCATCAGGCGATCCTTGACGCGCTGGTGGCACGCGCCAAATTATTAGGCGTCGCAAGCGCGTTGGTCAGTTTTGAGCCGCTGCCGCGAAGTTATTTCAAACAGCCCGGATTGCTGCGTATTTTGTCGCCGCGCAAAAAGCTTGCGCTGTTAAAAATCAGCGGCATAGATTGGTTATTAAGCTTACGTTTTAACAAAGCACTGGCGTTGATGAGCCCCGAAGAATTTATCGTGCGCGTATTGGTGCAGCGCTTGGCCGCTGTGGAAGTTTATGTTGGCAGCGACTTCCGTTTTGGCGCCCAGCGGGCGGGCTCAATCGCCACGCTTCGCCAAGCTGGCGCCAAGTACGGCTTCACCGTGCACGAGTTTGCCGAAGTCCTTGTCGATGGCAAGCGGGTAAGCGCAAGTGCGGCACGCGCGGCGCTCATGGCGGGCGATTTTTTCACTGCTACTCGGTTGCTCGGCCGGCCGTTTCGCTACCGTGCGCGGGTGCAAACCGGGCAGCAATTGGGCCGCACTCTGGGCTTTCCAACGGCAAATCTCAGCTGGCCGGCGGAGAATCCTATGCGCGGAATTTTTAGCGTGCGGGTCAGCTGCGCGGCGCTTGGTCTGGATCGCCATCCGGCGGTTGCAAGCCTAGGCACGCGCCCCGTGGTCAATGGCGTCGAGCCGCTGTTAGAAGTGCATCTACTTGATTTTGCAGGCAATTTATACGGACTAGCGCTCACCATTGAATTCGTCGCCAAGCAGCGCGAGGAATGGAATTTCCCCAACTTAGACGCATTGGTGGCACAAATTAAGTTGGATGAAATCACAGCGCGGCGCATATTGGATGGCAATCCGTGACGCCCAGCGTTTTAAAAAACAGCTTTGACGGCCTCGCTTTTGCCCGCACCCTGGGACACGAACCGGGGGTGTATCGCATGTTGGGCGCGGACGGCAATCTGCTCTATGTCGGCAAAGCGAAAAATCTAAAAAAGCGCGTTGAAAGCTATTTTGCCCGCCCGCAAATGCAGCCGCGCTTAGCACTCCTGGTGGCCTCAGTTGCCAGCATGGAAGTCATGGTTACCCGCACCGAAGCCGAGGCGCTGTTGCTGGAAGCGCAGCTGATCAAGTCGCTCAAGCCGCGTTTCAATATTGATCTGCG
>JANNYO010000181.1:0-2721 GCA_031410115.1 Rhodanobacteraceae bacterium
TTGAACTGCGCGCTCGGCGCCTCTGATTTGCGCCCCTACATCGAGGAAATTGGCCTCGCTGCGCCGCGCGCGTTGGTCAGCACGCACCCAAACGCCGGTTTGCCGAATGCTTTTGGCGGCTACGATGAAAGCCCGGAAGATATGGCCCGCGTCATTGGCGAATTTGCTGATAGTGGGCTGGTCAATATCGTCGGCGGCTGCTGTGGCTCAACGCCGCGCCACATCGAAGCGATCGCCAATGCCGTGCGGGGCAAGGCGCCGCGTGTGGTGATTGGGTGATCGCCAAGTTCGGCGCTCGAACAGGTGATATGGCTTTGTCGTTGCACCGAAGCAAAATTTAAATACCAAATAAAATTAAAAGTAAATTATGAAAATCTCCGCCATCCCATTGTTAATGACGCAAGAGAACATCGACACCGATCAAATTATTCCGGCGCGATTTTTAACCACGACCACACGCGTCGGCCTCGGTCAATTTGCTTTTTTTGACTGGCGCTATGACGCCAGTGGCGCGGCAAAACCGGAATTCGCGCTAAACGCTTCGAACATAGATCGGGTGTTGGTCACCGGTAAAAACTTTGGCTGCGGCAGTTCGCGCGAACATGCGCCTTGGGCGTTGCTGGATGCGGGAATACGCGCCGTGGTGGCAACGGAAATTGCCGATATTTTTCGCAACAACGCGCTGAAGAACGGTTTAGTTCCTTGCGTCATTGCGCCGCATCAGCATCAACAGTTGCTCGCAGAACTGCTGGCAAACCCAACGGCGGCATTGACCATTGACGTTGAATCAGCCGACGTGATTTTCCCAAGTGGTGCGCGTGCGCCCTTCGAGATTGCACCTTTTGCCAAACACTGCTTACTCAATGGTGTTGACGAACTGGGCTATTTGATGGCGCAGAGTGCTGCGATCAGCGCATTTGAAAGCGCCCGAACATGAGGGCGCAAATAGCGGTGTTGCCGGGCGATGGCATTGGCCCCGAAGTCTGCGCCGAGGGCGTGAAAGCGCTGAAAGTCATTGCGCAGCGTTTCAATCACGATTTTGAGTTTCGCATTGCGCCGATCGGTGGTGCAGCGATTGATGCCACTGGGCAGGCGCTGCCTGAAGAAACCTTAGAGCTGTGCCAAAGTAGCGACGCGATTTTGCTGGGCGCGGTCGGTGGACCAAAATGGTCTGATCCAAAAGCGCTGGTGCGGCCAGAACAAGGGCTACTGCGCTTACGCCAAACGCTCGGGCTCTACGCAAATCTGCGCCCGGTTAAACCGCATGCGAGTGCGATTGAATTCGCCCCGATCAAGCGGGAAATATTAGCGGGCGTTGATTTGGTCGTGGTGCGCGAGCTAACCGGCGGCGTGTACTTTGGCGAACGGACGCGCACCGCTACTAGCGCGACGGACGTCTGTCGGTACGAGGTTTTTGAGATCGAACGCATCGTGCGCGTGGCGGCAAAATTAGCGCTGACGCGGCGCAAAAAACTGACCCAGATTGACAAAGCAAATGTGCTGGAAACGTCGCGCTTATGGCGCGAAGTCACGACACGCATAGTCGCGGAGGAGTTTCCAGAAATCACTTTAGAGCATCAGTTGGTCGATTCCGCCGCGATGTTTTTGATTAGTCGCCCGGCAAGCTTCGATGTGATTGTGACGGAAAATATGTTCGGCGATATTTTGACCGATGAAGCCAGCATGCTCGCCGGTTCACTCGGTTTGTTGCCGTCTGCTAGCTTGAGCGACACAAAACTGGGGCTGTTCGAGCCGATTCACGGTTCAGCGCCGGATATCGCCGGTCAATTTATCGCCAATCCGATTGCGACAATTGCAAGCTGCGCGCTATTGCTACGCCACGCGCTAGATCTGCACGTTGAAGCGGCGCATTTAGAAGCCGCGATTGATTCGGTGTTAAGCCATGGCCCACGCACTGTGGATTTAGCTGGAACCGCCAGCACCATTGAAGTAGGCGCAGCAATCGTGGCTGCGGTGTTAGCGCGGTGATGGCGACAAACCAGTTTGCCCATCTTGCGCCGGCGCACATCCAAAAATTAGTTGCCTACGACCCAGGTTATGAGCCCAGTGTCATCGCAGAGCGTTTAGGTTTGGCCGCAGTGATTGAACTAGGTTCGAATGAAAACAGCATAGGCCCCTGCCCGGCTGTGCGGGCACTGCTGGACGCGCCTAATCTGAGCGGTTTTCGCTACCCGGATGCTGGTGGCAATGTGCTGAAAAATGCCTTGAGCACGCATTACGGCCTAGCCCAGGCGCACTTCACGCTCGGCAACGGCACGCACGAACTATTAACGCTCATTGCCGAAACTTTTTGCGCCGCAGGTGACGAGGTGGTGCATGCGCAATATGGTTTTGCCGTGTATCGACTGGCTGCGCTAGGCGCCGGTGCGCGGCCCGTGCCGGTGCCTGCAGATGCAAATTTGAATGTGTCACCGTGTGCGATGCTGGCGGCGATTACTGAGAAAACAAAGCTCGTTTATTTGGCGAATCCAAACAACCCAACCGCCTCCATGTGGACGTCCATACAGCTGCGGCAGTTTTTGTGCGCGCTGCCAAAGCATGTGCTATTTGTCTTGGATGAAGCCTATATCGAATATGTCAGCAATCCTGAAATTGGTTGCAGCTTAACGTTGCTGGCAGAATTTCCGCAGCTGGTAATTGCCCGCACGTTTAGCAAAGCCTATGCATTGGCGAGTTTGCGCGTCGGCTACACCATCGCGC
>JANNYO010000182.1:0-3466 GCA_031410115.1 Rhodanobacteraceae bacterium
AATTCGTATTCAATGTCAAAAACGCATGCTTGATCCCCGAGCGCGCGATGTGCTCGATCTGACCATCAGTGCTGATGCGATAAATATTCCAGGTCAAAAACGGGTGTTGATCATTGTTGTAGGGCGGAAATGCACCATCAAATTTGCCATGCCAGGGGATGTCGGCGGTGGTATTGGTATCGCTATTGGCAAGCGTGGCATTGGGCGCAAAAACGGCAAAGCCATCACTCGCGCCACCGGGGCCGTCACAGATGCCTGAGCAGCGTTTGTAATCAAGGCTTGACATTGAATTAAGCAATACATCCGCCTGATAGCTGCCACCCAGCGGATTGCCAGCGTCCAGCAATGTGCCATGCCAGCTCGGCGACGCACAGGATTGTGGCAATAAGATCGGCGCGGAACTGACAATCGGCGCATTAAAGTCCATCAAGCCCACAGCCAAGCCTGTGAGAGATGTATCGCCGAACCATTCCGCCGCCGTTCGGGTCAGTCGCAAATCCATATTGCGCATGCTTAATCGGGTTTTATCGTCGAGCAGTTCAAAGTGCACGTGATCACTGACAAACCAAGCGACGCCGTCACTGTCCAGCACTTCCAAATCGCGTGGCGTTCCGGCTTTTGGGCGCGCGCTAAAGCCTGCGAAGCTTTTGGTTTTGCCAGCGAAACTAAGCTCAAAGCGGCCGGCGGATTGCAGCGCGCCACCGATAAAATTTTCTAAATTGCCCTGCGGCGCGTTAAATTCCAACGTTGCTGCGTCTGTGACGCTAAGTGAAAAGTTGGTTAGCTCTTGCTGGCTTTGCAAGCGATCTGCGCCCAACGAAATCTTCATTTCCCGCATTAAATCGGTGTTGAAACTAACCGTTAAGGTGCCGCCGCGCGCGCGCCAAACTGCTGTTGGCTGATTTTTTTGGCGTGTCGCCTGATCGGCGAGACTGGCCTGCCGTGTCGCCTGATCGGCGAGACTGGCCTGCCGTGTCGCCTGATCGGCGAGACTGGCCTGCCGTGTCGCTTGATCGGCGAGACTTATTTGCGCGGTATCGGTCAGCGCGCCTGAGCCGGCAACTGCGAACGCATTCGTGGCGCAGGCCAGTAAAGTCAAACCGAACGGCATTACATAACTACCGTTGAAAAAGCGCTGAATTCGCACGTGTTTAGCCAAGGTTGATTTAGACTGCAAAATACTACGCTCAAAGTATTGTTGTGTACCCCTGCCAAACCGGTGCACCCTAAGCTTTTTACATTGATCCAAAAAAGTAATTAATAAATGACCAACAAGTTTGCATTAAGTATGTTGCCAAGCCGAAAAAATCTTCTAAGTTTTGTTCGGAATTTGACTATTTTAAGCGGCGTCAGCCTGATGAGTCTTTCGCTGCTGCATGCGCAGGTCGGCGGCACGGTGCGCGCTGCGGGCTCAGGCGATCCGATCGCCGGTGCGAAGGTGCGCGTGCAGGCCGACCCGAATTCCTTGGAAGCGACGACGAATTCCTTGGGGCAGTTTAGTTTAGCGATAACCCCGACCAGTCAAATTGGCATCGCCGCTTACAAAGCCTATGACCATGCGCCCGGTGCGGTGAACTACGCCAGCAAGGTTGAGGATGTCATCACCAGCACGACGAATTTAGATATTTTCCTGGACATTATTCCGCCACATCAGCTCACGGGCTATACGCCGCCGACGGCCAGCACCTGTGGTGGCTGCCACTCTAGCCAGCGCACGCAATGGCTAACTTCCCGTCACGCGGGCGCGACACTGAATACTTGGGTGCAAGATTTGTTTTCCGGCACCGGCACGCCCGGTGGCAGTGCGGGCTATGTTTATAAAAATAGCCACGGTGTAGGCGAAAGTGGCTTTTGCGCAACCTGCCATGCGCCGCTGCGAGATGTTTTTAATCCTGGAACCGTGCAGTTTGACGCGGTCGCAACGCCGGCTGGCCTAGACGGTGTGAACTGCGTTGCCTGCCACCAAATCGCCAACGTCGATGCCAGCAGAATTAACGGCTTGCATGCGGCAGGCCCGGTGCTGGGTAAGACGGATTACTATTTTGCCAATGATGCGAATGCTGCGTTTCAGGTTTTTGGCGCGCTTCCCGACGTCAATACGGACGTGATGCGCAATATTTTCAGCCCGTTGTTTAAACAGCCTTTGCTGTGCGCAAGCTGCCATCAATATGCCAACCCAAGCAATGGCACGCCTGGGCAAAGCACCTACACCGAGTGGCTGGCGTCACCCTATGCGGTTGCTGGGCCCGGTTTTCGTACCTGCCAGAACTGCCATATGCCGGAGGAGGCAAGCAGCGGATTCATAGCCAGTGGTGGCGTCATGCGCCCGGCGGCGCAACGGCATCGCCATACTTTTATTGGCGCGACGCCGACAAGTTTACCGGCGGCAATAAAACTGACGTCTCAATTTAGTCAAGTAGGCAACGAAATCGTGGTGACAGCGCAAGTTAAAAATGAGGGTGCTGGCCACAGTTTCCCGACCGGCATATCGATTCGCAATGCAATTTTAACTGTTCAAGTTCGCACGCAAGCGGGCGTGCCCTTGGCCTTTGCTACCGGCCCCACTGTGCCGACTTGGGCGGACGATGATGTTCCTGGAATACAGCTCGGCGATCTGTCAGGACTTCCCGGCAAAGGCTTCGCGAAAGTACTGAGCGGTCGTATCAACGGCATCGGTGCGACGGTTTCACCGGTACTGTTCATTGATGCAGAGTCCTTGGTGAGTACGTCCATCGCCAGTGGTACGACCGACAGCTCAACCTATCGATTCACGCTGCCTGCGGGTAGTTCGCTGAATGACGTTGTCGTCGATGCGCGCTTGATTTATCGCCGGGCTTTTCGCGCGCTCAGCGTTACCAAAGGCTGGACCGTGACACCTTCCGGGGGGCCCATTGAAATCGAAGTCGCGCGCGATACCACGCGCGAAATTTTATTGAAGAACGGCTTCGAATAATGGCGTACTGGTTACTGAAAAGCGAACCGGACGAGTTCTCGATCGACCTGCTGGAGCAGCGCGGTAGCGAAGAATGGGGTGGCGTGCGCAACTATCAGGCGCGCAACTTCATGCGCGCAATGCAGTTGGGCGATGCATTTTTTTTCTACCACTCCAGCTGTGCTGAGCCTGGCGTGGTGGGCATCGGTAAAATTTTGCGCATGGCTGAGCCGGACGCCACGCAATTTGACCCACAGAGTGATTATTTCGATGCCAAAAGCAGCCTCGAAGCACCGCGTTGGTCCAGCGTACTGACCGGTTACGTGCGCCACACCTTGCGCCCAATTGGGCTGGATCGTTTGCGTGCGAACGCTGCACTTTTGCAGGATTTTGCCCTGCTGAATCGGGGCAACCGCTTGAGTATTTTGCCGGTGACGACTGGGCAATGGCGTGCCGTGCTCAAGCTTGAAAAACCGACAAAATAGCTTCTAAGGGCCGCAAACATATGACGCCAGATCAGCAAAAGCGCGCGAG
>JANNYO010000183.1:0-9360 GCA_031410115.1 Rhodanobacteraceae bacterium
CAGAGCAGTCTGACTGAGCTCGACTTCGCTTGGGATATGGGGTGGGCGGAGGGTTACTTAGCTATGGACCAGTTGAGCAACGTAGGCCGGCCAATCTAACCAATACTCACATCCTAAACACGCCAAAGCGCCCGGGCACAATCGGCGCGTTCAGTGCCGCTGACAGCGCCAAACCTAGCACCCGGCGCGTATCACTAGGATCAATCACGCCATCATCCCAAAGCCTGGCGCTGGCATAGTAAGGGTGGCCTTGATGTTCGTATTGCGCCCGAATCGGCGCTTTGAATTCAGCTTCTTCTTCGGCTGACCAAGGTTTTCCAGCGGCCTCAATACCATCCCGTTTAACCGTTGCCAGCACGCTTGCCGCCTGTTCGCCGCCCATCACGGAGATGCGCGCATTCGGCCACATCCACAAAAATCGCGGGCTGTAGCCACGCCCGCACATGGCGTAATTGCCCGCGCCAAAGCTGCCGCCAATCAGGAAGGTAAACTTCGGTACGTGCGAGCAGGCAACCGCAGTCACCATCTTCGCGCCGTCTTTGGCAAGACCGGCATTTTCATATTTTTTGCCGACCATAAAGCCGGTGATATTTTGTAAGAAAACTAATGGAATATTGCGCTGGTTGCACAGCTCAATAAAGTGCGCGCCCTTCAGCGCGCTTTCGGCAAATAAAATACCGTTATTAGCAATGATGCCAATTGGGTAGCCGTACGCATGGGCAAAACCACACACCAACGTTTTGCCGTAACGGGCTTTGAATTCTTGGAACTCCGAGCCATCGACAATGCGTGCAATAATTTCGCGGATATCGTAAGGAATGCGCGTGTCTTTCGGCACCACACCATAGATTTCGTGCGCCGCATATTTCGGCTCTGCCGGCGTTTTCAGTGCAAGCGTGATTTGTTTTTTACGGTTCAAACAGGCCACCACATCGCGCGCAATCATCAGCGCATGCGCGTCGGTTTCAGCGAAGTGATCGGCCACGCCTGATGTGGTGGTGTGCACCTCAGCGCCACCCAAACTTTCCGCATCAACCACTTCACCGGTGGCCGCTTTTACCAATGGCGGGCCGCCCAAAAAGATCGTGCCTTGCTCTTTTACAATGATGGTTTCATCACTCATCGCCGGCACATACGCGCCACCAGCCGTGCACGAACCCATTACCACCGCGATTTGTGGAATATTGGCAGCAGACAACCGTGCTTGATTATAAAAGATGCGGCCGAAATGCTCGCGGTCTGGGAATACATCTTCCTGCAGCGGCAAAAACGCGCCGCCGGAATCGACCAGATAAATACACGGCAGATGATTTTCCAACGCGATTTCCTGCGCGCGTAAGTGCTTTTTGACCGTCATTGGAAAGTACGTACCGCCTTTGACGGTGGCATCGTTCGCCACCACCATTACCTCCAGCCCGTGCACGCGGCCTATGCCGGTGACGACGCCCGCGCACGGCGCAGCAGCGTCATACATGCCGTGTGCGGCTAGACTTGAGAGTTCCAAAAACGCCGACCCAGGATCCAGCAGCGCACGAATGCGCTCACGCGCCAGCAGCTTGCCGCGCTCGGTATGTTTGGCGCGGGCTTTCTCGCCGCCGCCTTCACCGATGGTTTTCAGCAGCGCTTTCAACTCCGTGACCGCGCTCAAATTGTGTTCGGCGTTGTCTAAAAATTGCGGCGATTTGACATCAATTTGGCTTTCGATGACCGGCATGTGTTCCCCGTTGGTAAGTCATAGGTATCACCGCGGATGCTATCACCCGCAACCTTTGGCACAACAATCAGCAGAAAATTATGGCGGGGCGCGCTGCGGTAGCTCGGGCGCATCGCCCAAATCTAGCATCACATGCCAGTACGCCCATGAGCGCGCATCAATGATGCCGGGCGGCGCGTGCTGTAGCGCGTAGCGAAGCTCAGAATCAGAGCAAAACATTCGCAAGATTCCCATATCGACGGCGCGCGCGTGCGCGAATGCGTATGCCAAAAAGCGCACCGGTTCGCTCAGTGCTTGTTCGGGTGATTCGAACCAAACAAGGCGCGCTGCCACTTGCCGTGTTTCTGCGTTGAGCGGAATCCTCAACACGCTAAAGCGCTGGTAACTTTTGCACATCCACAGCACGCACTGCGCGCATCAAGTCACGCCGGATCGACGCTGCAAGCGTGGCGACATTGCCATCAGTGAAATAGCACAGCGACTTCAATGTTTGTTCAGGGCTAAAGTGTGGTGGATAAAGCTTCAAGCCTGCCGCTAGCTGGGTCGCCAAATCAATTTGGCCTAGAAAAATCAGCGCGTGGATATCCAGATAGTCTTTTGCCTCCGCGCGCTTTTGCACCACCATCGCTTTCATACCTGCCAGTTCCAGCAAATTTCCCAGCGCGATTTCGGGCGCTTCAAGCTGCGTCGGTGCGCGAAGCAACGGTAGCTTGGGCACACCAAAAAAAGAAAAAAGCACCGGTGCTCCATCGGAAAGCAGCCGCACGCTCAAAGTGTTTTTCGCCATCGCGACTACTTCCGCGTCTGCCAATAGCGGGTTGGTTTCCAGCAGCTGTTGCGGATCAAAATCGGCGCGAATAAAAAAGTCAAAGTCGATCGATTCACGATGTCCAAGCTGAAGCGCAATCGCGGTGCCGCCGTAAAGTACGAAACCTTGCGGCACGGCCGACAGCTGAGGCCACATCGCTGCCTGCGCAGCCGGTAAAATATTGAGCAAAAGCATCATCCTAAATCCGGCAGTTGGCCGCGCATTAGATTCGATAGAGCGATGAATATAGTGAGCAAATTAGGCATAACCAATTTCACCCTGCGGGTGAGCACGCTAAAGACAGGATTACGCACTATTGTCTGTTGAACTTCCGGATTAAAGATCATTGCAAATTAAAAACGCTCGCGCGGCTCAAGATAGCGCCATTCGCCCGGCAAGATTTTCGCCAACGCAATACGACCAATACGAATGCGTTTGATCGCCATAACCGACAGACCAACGTCCGCGCACATTGATTGCAACTGCCCTGGCAATACGCCGTTAAGGGCAAAGCGTAGCCGCACTTCATTTTGCCAGCTGACCTTGATCGGCGGCAAAATACGACCCTTAAACTGCAGCCCATGGCGCAAACGTGCCAGGCCGTAGGGCGCGATATCGCCCTGCACTTCAACAACATACTCTTCTTCAAAACGACCAAAGTCAGCACCAAGGCTGGTGGCAAACCGGCGATCTTGGGTAAACATCGTCATGCCCGACACCTGCGCCACCAGGGGCATGAGCGCATGCAGCTTACTAAAATGGCGCGCTAGAACCGGCGTGTTGGCGGGGTCACTCGGTGATCGCGACGTTGCGTTTAGCAGCGCGATAGCGGCGTCACGCGCAAGATCAGCCGGCTGATTAAGCAACAGCGTCACGGCCTCAATCGGCGCAAGTTGTGCGCTTTGCGCAAGTGCCACATGCTGATCGCGAACCATAAACTGCGGCTGATCAATCACGATTCCGTCGACCTGCACCCAACCACCTTGAATGTAGAGCTCAGCGTCCCGGCGCGAGCATTGCGCCATGTTTGCCACGTGTTTCGATAGTCGAGTTGCAGAATCTATTGATGTAGGTGGATTCGTTTCAGGTGCCATCATGGCTTCACTTCAATTGCATCTGGCGTGCCTTTAATAATGCCCGCACGCAGTTCGCGGCTCAAAATAACCTTGGAATCATCGCCGAGGCGCTTGAGCTGATCGCCAAAATCCAGTTTGCTGTTTTCGTCCGGCCAAATCACACCTGTTTCTTTCATCATCAGCACGCAGTTTTTGATCAAGTTTGGATCGAAAAATTCTGGCCCTGAGGTTTCTTGCAGCAAGGAAATTCTTTGCGCGGTTAGGCTGGACAATTTCTCTAACTCCGCCGCACTCAGCTGCTTTGCCCCGTGCTTGTTCAGTACTGAAATCACGATGTAATAGCGTTGAAAGGTTTGTAATAGACCTTTCGCCAAGACCGTCAAACTAAATTGCGCTTCAGAACCTTCGGTTGGGCGGCATACGCTATTGGTCGATAAATCTTCGTTGAGCACTTTATTTTCAACTAAAAACTTGACTGTGGCTTCAATTTGATGACCAAACTCGACACTGGTCCAAGGTAAAAAAAGCTCAGTTTTAATCAATGGGTAAAATAACTGTCCTAAACTGATCACGCCACTCAGCGAGAGGCGCCGGATATTTAAAAAACAGCACGCCACCCAGCTAACTGTTGCGAATAGGTGCAAGATATTGTTGCGATAAAAAGAAATCAAGACGCCGTCATCGCCGTCACTAATGATCACATCACCCAACGGGTGTTTGACCCGGCGAATCCACTTCATCGCTTCACCATAGGCAATCATTTCTTCCGGTGTTTTGGCAGTTACCGTAACGCGATCAGAATAAGGAATTGCGGTAAGCAAGCGTTGCGCCAAATCCAGCGTACGAATTAAATCTGCCTCACCCATTGCATGTTTGGGCGTGCCCAGCAATGCAATTGCCAGTAATGAAATGGGGTTAACGTCTGCGGCGCGGTTGATATTAATTAATATCTGATCCGACAATTCATCAATAATGCCGGGATACCACGTCGGTCGGGCTTCTGGGCTAAATCCTTCCGCACGCCAGTTCGGCTCATGTCGCGCCAGCATATCATTGAGCTCGATGGGTTCACCGAAGTTGACTGCGACCGCACCATATTTATCTTTTAGCAGGCGAAAGCTTTTCAATAAGCCCCAAATAGATTCTTTGCTTTTTGGTCGGCCCGATAACTCACCTAGATAGCTTTTTCCTTCAATGACTTTCTCATAACCAATATAAACCGGTTGAAATACTACCGGGCGCTGTGGATTAGTTAAATAGCTGCGCACCGTCATTGACAACAAGCCCGCTTTTGCTGGTGTTGCACGGCCAGAACGGCTGCGGCCTCCTTCAATAAAATACTCAATAGAAAAGCCCTGAACGATCAACTCACTCATATATGCGCTAAAAACTGCCGCATACAAAGCGCTTGCCTTAAAACTACGCCGCATAAAAAATGCGCCGCCACGGCGCAAAATTGCGCCAACGACGGGTAAATTTAAATTAATCCCTGCGGCAATATGCGGCACAACAATGCCATTTGAATATAACAAATAGCTCAGCAGTAAATAATCCATGTGGCTGCGATGACAGGGCACATAAACCACTTCCCGCCCAGGTGCAACTTTTTGTAGCGTATCGAAATGATTGATTTTTACGCCAGAGTAAATCTGTGTCCAAAACCAGGTCAGCATAAAACTCAAGCTGCGCACCACCGGGTGTGCGTAATCTGCGGCGGTTTCCCAGAAAAATGCCTTGGCGCGGTTTTCGGCGACCTCAAAACTGACGCGTTCTTTCAAGACGTGCGATTTAATTGCGGCCTGCACGGTGTTGGATGACAACACGCTATCCAAAAGTAGTCGTCGGTGCGACAAATCTGGACCCACCACCGCTGCGCGAATGCGGCGAAAATGGACGCCTAAAATCCGCGATAGCTTGCGTGCGTCGCCTTTTAAGCCACCAACTGCGGGCCCAGATTGCAGCGCTTGAGCGTCGTCGTTACTGCGCATTTGCGCCAAATCCAGCGGCTCTGCCAACTGCACCAGCGTGGTTCTGCCGTTGAAAATCATGCCCAGTAAGCGCCGCAGTCGCCCGACCACAACCCAGTCATCGGCAAACAAGACTTTAAACCAGCCGGTGGTGCGATCCGGTGCGCGCCCAACAAATACGCTGACGGGCACCAACTGCACGCTTTGACCGAGCTCACTTTGTAAATCCGCCAGCAAGCGTTCCAAGCGATCATGGCGATCACCAACGCGCGCTTTGGTAAACCAGCCGCCGCGCCGTTTGGCAAGCGCGAAATAGCCGCGCTCCCAGTGCTGGCGCTCGCCGTGTTTGAGCGGTATTAGCTGCATCGGTGACGGCCAACCCGCTTCGTCGCAGGCGATGTCCAAAATCAGCAGATTCGACAGGCCGGCGTACTCCAAGACATAAAGTACCGGTTTGGCGATATCAAACGGTGCCGCGTCAAGCTTTTCTGGCACGCGTTGAATTTTGAGAAATGGCTTCGCCCAGCGCTTGAGCAAATTAAACACCCAGGGACGCTGCGGTGGTCGGGCCTGCCATACGGGCGAGGCTTTGAGACTACTCGCGTCGGCGAGCGCATCACTATTGGCCATCTGGAAGCGCGCGACTGCGCGCCCATGGACGTCATTTGCCGGTGCCAACTCAGCCAGCGCGGGCAATTCGCCCAGGCTTGGTTCAATTCGACCAAGCTGATCTGGGCTGGATTGCGCTGATGTGGCGTCAACGGCATGTTTCGATAATTCGTTTTTTTCGCTGCTCATGCCGCGAGATTAGCAAACGCGCCGGACAATTTTCTTACTAGCGGCACGTGCAGTTTTTCAAAAGCGCTCTGGTTTAACTATTTTGGCAGCATCGGCGCGAACGCAGGCGTAGTCGTTTCAATGCCAAAATCGGCATTCACGCTATAAATTTTGCGCCGTTCTGGCTTCGCGCCCGGTACGAGTTTGCCGTTGATGTCATACGCATCGCGCTGGCTGTTGGCAATGAAGTAAAGTCGGTTTCCCTTCATCGCACCAACACTAGGCACCGACATCGCCGCTTTGTTCGCTTCCAAAGGCTGCACGCCACTAATGCCAGTAGCACCCAGTAGCACCCGAATCACCCGTGTCGGCGAGGTGCCATTTTGCAAAGCAATAATCTGATTTTTATAGGCATACAGCCCGTCGATGCCGCCTAAATTTTGATTTTTCAAGGCCAATTGCCGAATTTGGTTGCGTTCTAAGCTGGCGATAAAAAGCCCGTTTTCATAGTCGCTGAGATAGAGAAATTTATGGTCGTCAGTAACCGCGATGCCTCGCAGACTGGCGAATTCGGCCGACTGAAACAACGGCGCAAGCTTGCCCTCATGCAGCTGATAAACGGTGTTGGTGGCAGCATCGACGGCGTACACGTCACCATTTGGCGCGACGGTCATGGCGGAGATAATGTGCGCTTTCTCATCGAAGGGCAGGGCATATTTCACGAGTAACTTACCGGTGCTCAACTCAAATCGAGCGATGCCTCCCTGACCCAATGTTTCGGGCTTAAAGCCGTTGAAATTCGGCAGCGCGGTGGTGCCAACATACAAATAATTACGCGCTGCATCTACGGTCAAGCTGAAAACGCCAAAAATACCGTTTGCCGCGTCCGGTTTCGCAAATGGCGTGGTTTTGCCGGTTAAATCAACGCTGAAAATTTCGCCGGTCGCGGCACTTGCGGCGAGAAAACGATTGCGCGTGGCATCGAAGGCGAAGCTCTCAATTTGCGCCACGTCGCTTTGTACCGTAAACGCAACTTTGCCATCGCCGAAAGGTTTGGCGTTGGTTTGCAGGGCTTCCACGATATATTTGAAGACTTTTGTGTCGCTGATATTAGCGAACGCCTTGTCCCCAGTGGGGTCATAGTTAAACCCCTGTTGTTGTAGGCGCAACATCGTGTCGAAGGCACCCGCGCGTTCGTTGATCTGCGCATAAGTTCGGGCTAATTCCCACAGCACACCACCCGCATATGGGCGCAGTTCGGACAATCGCTTGTAAGCGTAGGACTGGCGCCTAAGATCTTTCTTGGCTTTAAATTCTTCAAGTTTTGCCATCACTGCATTGACGTCGGTCATGCCCGCGAGCGCGATTTGATCAGGGCTCAAAACTACCGCCGGCTCGGGCACAGCAGGCGCGGTTGGGGTAATCATTGGGGCGGCGCCCGCTGCAGGCTTGGGCAATATTTGCGCGCCGGCGCTTGCTAACCACAGGCCGATGCTCGACACAGCGCCAAATTTAACGAGCGTGCTGAAATTTAGGAGCGTGCTGCGCGCCTTGCCCTGACGTACCGATAAATACAGCTGAGGGTTCGTAGTCATATTGCTTGCCTTGGAGTTATTTGTGAATTCGTTTTGCTGACGCAAAACAACGATATCTCTAATGAGCCCGCCTGACTCGCTTGAACCGGCTAAAGTTCCGAGTGCGCGTCTGGCAACATCAGGTGCGAAACCTTGAATCATCACCGACGTGTTTTCAACCCATCACGGGCTTGTTACGCGTGTTTAAGTTCACATCGACAGGATTTATCATGACCGAAGCAATCAGCACACTTTACGACGGACGTTGGCTGCGCATGCAAAAACGCGGGCGCTGGGAATATGTTGAGCGTACCAATCCTGGTGGTGCGGCGGTCATTTTGGCGGTAACGCCAGATGCCAATGTCTTATTTGTCGAGCAATTTCGTGTGCCGATTCAGCAGCAAACGCTAGAATTTCCTGCTGGTTTAATTGGCGATGACCCGAGTATTGTCGGTGAATTAGCCGCAGTTACTGCCGCGCGGGAGCTAGAAGAGGAAACGGGCTGGCGGCCTGAATCCATTGAATACGTGCATGGTGGGCCGTCCTCAGCCGGGATGAGCACGGAGTACATGCATTTTTTTCGCGCGGCGAAACTCATGCGCACCGGCCCAGGCGGCGGCGTTCCAGGGGAAAACATCACGGTACATGAGGTGCCATTTGCACAGGCCGCGCGCTTTGTCTCGCAAAAAGTCGCCGACGGTTTCGCGGTGGATCCAAAAGTATATGCAGGGCTGTATTTTTTGCATTTTAGTGCGACGGGTGTGTCGCTTGCGCCGCAATGGTGGCGGTGATTACAGCGGCGTCGTTCAACGCTTGCCGCGCTATGATCCTCAATAAAATGCTGAATATTAAACATGCGTAAAATTAAAAGACAAAACACCGACGCCACCGCAGATTTGCTCAAAGATCCGGCGCTTTATTTGAATCGGGAGCTTAGCCAGCTTGAGTTTAATGCGCGGGTATTGGCGCAAGCGACCGACGCACGGGTGCCGCTATTGGAACGCCTACGTTACCTGTGTATTACCAGCGCAAATCTGGACGAATTTTTTGAGGTGCGCGTCGCCACGCTGCGTGAACAGCTGCGACAAGGCGCGAACAAACCAGGGCCGGACGGTATTAGTGCGAGTGATCTGCTCGCGCAGATTCGTAGCCGCGTGCAAAGTTTGGTGAAAGCACAATACGCCTGCTGGAACCAAGATTTGCTGCCCGCGTTGGAGCGTGAAGGCATTCGTTTTTTGCCGCGCGATGCCTGGAACGCAAAGCAGCGTAAGTGGCTACACCATTATTTTATGCATGAACTGCTGCCGGTGCTTAATCCGCACGGGCTGGATCCTGCGCATCCGTTTCCGCGTATTTTGAATAAAACTTTGAACTTTATTGTTTCACTCAAGGGCACGGACGCATTTGGGCGTGAGGGCAATATGGCGCTGGTGCGCGCGCCGCG
>JANNYO010000184.1:0-4912 GCA_031410115.1 Rhodanobacteraceae bacterium
GCCATTGTGTTTGCATTGGCGGCGCAGCTACTTTGCATATCCACTGCGCGAAGCGGAGAGCCGAACCCGTGCGCTGTTGCTAACGTTAGTAACGCGGCTAACGATCGCAATGACTTGGCGCAGCGCACGCAGCGGCCAGAAGGTGATTTTATAACGTACACCGTTAATTCTACCGCCGACACCACTGATGGCGTCTGCGATCTAGCGAATTGCACTTTGCGCGAAGCCTTGCAAAGTCAGCCAAGCGGCTTTGTCTTCATTCAATTCGCGCTGCCGCTGTTTAGCACGCCGCAGACGATCAATCTGTTGTCGGAGCTGCCGAATCTGAATACCAACATCAGGCTACGCGGGCCCGGCGCAAAGCTATTGACCGTCCAGCGCAGGTTGACTGGCACTGGGGAATTTAGGGTCTTTACCATTTTGCCGGGGCTAGGCAATGTTGTTATGTGCGGGCTGACGATTGGCCAAGGCTTTACCCAGCAGGATGGTGGCGGGATCTATAGCCAGAGCTTTTTATACCTCTTTGACGTGCACGTGACCGGCAACGTGGCGCAGCGCGGTGGGGGCGTGGCCTTGATCGGGGCGAGTGGCTTTTTTAGCGGCTCTACCTTTAGCAGCAATGTCGCCGTTGATCGGGGCGGCGCAATCTACACGGAGCCGCTCAACTCAAGTTTTAACCTGTTCAACAGCACCGTGAGCGGTAATCGCGGCAACGATGCCGGCGGTGGCATTGCCATTGGCGGCAGCTCAACCGGGAACTTGGTGCTGATTAGCAATTGCACGATCGCCAACAATATGAGCGACGCCGCCAATACCGGCGCTGGCCTCTTCGACGGCACCACCAGCGCACGCCAAACGCTACTGTCAAGCAATCTATTCGCCAATAATTTGCCGCTTAATGTGAGCACCAGCGCCACCGCGACGGTGCTCTCAGGGGGCTACAATTTATCAAGCGATGCCGGCAGTGGCTTGTTAATGCAAAGCACGGATAAAATATTTGCGATCGCCGGGCTAGCACCGTTTGCTGACAATGGTGGCCAGACGCCCACGCGCGCGCTGCTGAGCAATAGCGCAGCGATTGACGCCGGTTTTGTTGAAAATAGCACTGGCAACGACCAGCGCGGCCCAGGTTTTTTACGCGTTGTGGATCTGCCCGCAGCCAATGCGGTCGGTGGCGACGGCAGCGATATTGGCGCATTCGAAGTGCAGTCGGATGTGGTGTTTAGGAATGGGTTTGAGTAGCCACCCTGAAATGCTGGGAAACAAACTGCCAATGGGCTTTGCGTCGGATAAGCGAGGCGGCCAGCGCACATGATCGTCTTTGCACTCATTTTATTGTTTCTTGCAGCGTTATTTGCCTACGCAGGCTTGCTCGGAGCGTGGCAATGGCTGACCGGTGTAGCCGGCGCGGAAGATGTTACGGTAAGCCTGATTTTGTTAGGCATCGCGCTTGCCTTTGCGGCTTACGCAATTCGCGTTTTTATCCTCCGTCAGCGCGCTATCGATAAGCGCAAAGCCCAGGCCGCCGACCCCAATGCCGCTGCAATCCACTCCTTTACCGCACGCGCTTGGGCACCGCTTCCGGGTTTCCCTGGTTTGCAGTGGCAACATATTGAGCCGCATCAGCCATACCTTTCTAAAATTCACAACGCCGGAAGCTTGAGCATTCGTACCAATCGCCAGCGCCAGATGAACCTTCATATCGCGGCTGAGACTGACCTTGATCGATGGGCCAAGCGCGTTGGCTTAGCGAAAGAGCAGCAAGTCGGTGATGCAGCGCTCGATCACAACGTTTACTTCGCAGGGCAACTCAGTGAGGAAATGCGCCAAGCCTTGGTATCAGTCACTAGCAAAAGCGCAATTGACGTGCTTTTGTTTCAACTGAAATTTCGAGCCGTAGAAGTCGATTCAAGCGGGCAGCTCAGTGCAACAATCCAGCCTTATGATCGCAAGCCATCCAGCGATCAAGGCGTCATTTCGCAGGCCGCTAACGCGCTGATGGCACTCGACCAAATGCTGCCCGCGCAAGGCCCGACGCTGACTGAAAGCACACATGCTAAAAGTTTGGTGTTGGGCATGAGTGCCTGCATGTTTGCTGCGCTGCACGCGTTGGGCTGGCAATATCCGCTGGCCGGCCCCGGGCCTGCGTTGTTTTACGCACTATTATTAGGATGCTTATTATGGCCAGCATACGTCTGGCTGTGCGCTAAGGTGCTGCGCGGGGGCTCCAACAGCCTTCAGGCGTTGATAGGCTGTGCGATGCTCGGTGTGTTTGCGCTACCGATCGGCAGCTATGGCTTGGTGCTGTACAGCAATGCCAAACTGGATCAAAGTGTGGCGATTGACGGGCCTTGGCCCCTGGTCAACAAGGCTAAACACCGAAGCCGTTGTGTAGTTTACATCGCGATTCCAAGCGCTGAAGAACGAGCGGAACTGTTTTTTGATCGAGATACTTGTGATCGCCTAGATATTGACTACCAAGCGCAAGTGCATGGCATCTACCGCAAAGGCTATTGGGGCTTGCCTTGGTGGCAGTCAGCGGATTTGGTTTTCGATTCGCCAAGCACGCTTGGCCCAGAGCGTGAGCCCTAGCATGAAGCCTACAGTGAGGAACCGAATCAATCGCAAACAGGTGCGTTAAGGCGTGGCGCTGATGCTCACCGGATTAATCTAGCTTGCTGCTTTGGCTTAGTGGAATGGCAAGGTGATAAAAAACCGTCGATTAAATTAACTCTCAGGAGCTATAAAATATGCATCAGTTAGCCTCAATCCAAACGCTGAGCATTGGCGCACTCGCACTATTGCTGATGCAAGCTGCAACCGCCCAAACCACGGCAGGCCCGGGCTATGCGATCAAACGATTGGATGGCGATAACGACGTCAGCCTGCACTTTGCCTTCTCCAATGTCTCTGGCAATCAGCGCATTGGTTTTTACTACCTTGCTGATCGCGCGGCACTGGTTTCTGGCCGCTGCGAAAGCTCCAGATGCACGATTACTTCCACGCTCACCAGCGTCGGTGATAGTGGGAAATTTGTCAGCGCAGCGGCGCTGCCTGGCAATTTTTTTCGCCCACTGGTGGCGTATTACGACGCTAGCAATGAAGACTTACGCGCGGGCGTGTGTAGCGACAATTTCCAATGCTCTTTTTTCTTGACTGATCGCGTACTCGACAGCGGCGGCGATGTCGGCCAATACACCGCGATGGCGATCAACCCAGCGACGGGCTTCGCAGTGATTAGCTATTACGCCGCCACTGCAGGCGTGGGCGATGCACGCATCTATGTTTGCAGCAATGCCGATTGCAGTGCGGGCAGTTCGCAAACAATTGAAACCAGCGGTGACGTGGGCCGCAACAGCGCCCTGGCGTTTGGCGCTGACATAGGTAACTTCACCAATTTGTATGCGGTGTATGACAACGCCAGCACGGGCCAAGTTCGTTTTGCTAGAGCCATCTCACCGTTCAACACATTTGGTGCGATTGATTTGGGCGCGGGCAGTGACCCGGCGATCACGGTCAATGAGTTTGGGTTTCCAGTTATTGTGTATCGCGGTGCAGATAACAGCCTGCAGTTCGTGAATTGTTTGTCATTTGATTGCAGTGGTGCGAATCAACAGACGCAAACGATAGCGCCTGCGGGAAAAGGCTTTGAGCCCTCCATTACACGATTGCGCAATTCCTTGATCAGCGCGCCAGAGCAAAACAGGGGCGGTCCTACTTCCGATGTGTTCATCACCGCGCAAGAGCCTGGCACCGACACACTGTTTGGCTATGTTTGCAATAACGGCCCTTGCACAGCACCTCAAGTGCTGGCAATGGAAAACGGCCCCGGCCTGGGCGGCGCATCCATTGCCAGCAGCTTAGAGCAACGCCGGCCAATCGCGTTCTACTTTGATGCCATCGCCAAAGATATGCGTGCGTCCGAATGCTCGGATCCAAACTGTTCATCGATACTGCGCAGTATTTCGGTGAACGGTTTCAGCGCCAGCCTGCCCAATGTCGCAACCCGCAGTGACGGCCGCGCCGTTGCCATCTGGCTGCGTGAGCGCACACCCATCATTGGTACTTGCAGCGATTTGGCCTGCACCAGCCTGAGCGAGCGCGCCACCGGCGGCGGCAACACCGATACGCGTCCAGCGATTGTAGTTCGCCCGGATGGGCGGCCGCTTGCCTATTACAGCGCCTTCGGCGGCACCGAAGCGTGGGATTGTTTGAACGCTAACTGCACCAGCGGAACCGCGCGCTTTGTCAGCGGCACGGGCACGTCCACCAGCAGCGTGGCGGAGCTGGCACTGCGTGCTGACGGCATTGCGGTGATGCTCTATCTCAACAGCACCACTAAACAAGTCTTTGCCTATCTTTGCGCCGACATTAACTGCACCAGTGGAAGCGCGAAACTGCTGGCAACAGAGCCGGTGTCAAATACATTTCTCATTGGGTTCGCACTCAATATCGGGGCCGACAATCGGCCCATCGTTAGCTATCAGCGCGGCAACAACGATACAGGCGTCGTGGAGCGCCGCATGCTGCGCTGCGCCGATGCGGGCTGCAGCACGGCAACAGCGATCACTTTGGCCAGTAGCCCGCTATTTGCCCGAGAAACGCCGATGGCCCTGCAAAGCAACGGCGCGCCTGCGTTTATTGAGCAACAGGCACCTCAAGGTCAAAATCAAAGTCTGTTTCGATGTGCTGATGCTGCTTGCAGCAGCTTGAGCGCGAATGCGCTGCGAAGCGCAGCCGCCAATTCATTGCGCTTTAAACCCGGAAACTTAGCGCTGTATGACGAAATAGATGGGATAGGTGGCGGTGCCTACCGAGAATGTGCAGACGCCAGTTGCGCTAGTTCTACCTATTATCCAGTAATCAGCCGTGCCCCGAACGGGCAATTTCTGAGCGCTGCTTTTTTCGGGCG
>JANNYO010000185.1:0-1063 GCA_031410115.1 Rhodanobacteraceae bacterium
AACACAGATTTTAAAATACACGCTTTACCCCTCAAATTTGAAATCTGAAAATTTAAATCAAAACTACTGAGGGGAAAACGATGAAAACGCTGAAAACATCCTGTATGTCGACGAACATCCGTAAAGCCACGCTGATCGCCCAGTTTTTCCTGGCAAGCCTCGTGGTGTTAGCCGCCGCGCCGGTTTCCGCCAACAGTGCCTGTGATTATCTGCGTGGGTTTCTCCGCAGCCAATGTAAGAAGGCGGAGAATTCGGTGCACAGGAATGCAAATCGCCGTAACTGGACACCGCCAACTCGAGCAACTAGGCAACCGCGCAGCGCTTCACCGAACTCTTACTATCCACCGCGCCGTAACAATCAATACAGTTCACCCCGTTACAGTTCACCCCGTTACGACGCCAGGCAACCGGATGCGCGCAGCGTAGACGCAAATACGCCTACAGCCCGAACTGTAGCCCCAGAGAACTCCACGTCTGCGGCGGCGGGGGCGTATCGTTCCGAAACGTTCGCAGGGCTGAAAACGTGGCGTGATGTCTTTCAAAAAGCCGCGAATAGCCCGCAAGAGTGGGCCAATATCAGGGCGAGGATGGATCATGATGCCAATGGGCCTACGGCAATGCTCCAAGGCCCTGTATCCGGTGCCAAGCGCAACGATCTGCAAAAGACCTTAACCGACTATGCCCTGTACGCCCTGTACTACAAGAACCCACAGGTGCTTCTTGACAAGCAAATGCAGTGCCTTGAGCCGCGCGACTACTCGTCGGCAGAAGCCTGCGACTGTGTGGCTGGCTTTCCGGGTGACACCTTGATCGGTCTGGGGCTGGTGAACTGGTGATTAGTTCCAACCGGTCTTGGGTAATCAAGGCCTGCGGGGATGCATCGGCTAACGCCACGAATTCAGCGCTCAAAGCCCGATATCTGGCGCAACAGGCTCGGGCACAAGTCCAAACGACCGATCCGGCTCAAGCAATGACGTGGGCGAACGAGGCGATTGCGGCAGGGTATGGTCGTGCGGCCATCGTAAAGGCGGAGGCATTTTTGTGGGAGATTGAGTTCAGGGCG
>JANNYO010000186.1:0-2443 GCA_031410115.1 Rhodanobacteraceae bacterium
TTATCCCCTACAACACGAGGGCCTGGGCCAAAAATCATATTCGTACTGTAATATTCAGTAATAACAAAACTACCATTGTACGTTTCAGATCCGCCTCTTTTCTCGCAACCAGTTAGCACAATTAAAAATGAAACAATTAAGACGAGGCGGCTCATTTGCAACTCCCGCTGGAGCATTTTTTATATAACCGTTCAAACTGCGCCTCCGATATTTCTAAAGTAGCGCGTAACTTTGCCTGATACAAAGGCGTAGTCAGTTCAACGTTGGCCTTCTTGCCAGCGATATCCAAAAAGTTTTTAATATCCTGGTCTTCCTGACCTGCGGCATTGAGGTAGGGTGCTTCAGCTTCGTCCGGCTGCAATAAAACTGACCCAGGCGCGTTGGAATTTTCCTTAACAACATGCAGCTTGTTTTGCTCACCCAACGCCATCGCTCTTAGGGAAGCTCTAAAATCATTCTCCGCATTCTCAACCTTGTTAATCCCCTCCTGCCGCGTCGCGTTATAAGCCAACACGTAGTTGCCAACACCATCACCGATGCTGGCGTTTTCAAACTTACGGTTCGCCGATGCGACCGCGACATCTGAACGCGCCGCCACGCTTTCAAGCGATTCCCGGATTTGCGCAATGTACTCATTGCTCAACGGTATGCCTTTGCGCGCTGCCAATGTTCGTGCGAGGGTTTCAACATAATCGCCATAAAGCTTCGGGCGTAACGTTGCTTGATCAGGATCAGTGCCGTCAAGGGTATGACCGATTGGGAATTTATACGTGAACGCCTCATGCCCAATTTGCCGGTGCGCAAAAGTGTCACCAAGCCGGTGAATCGCAAGCCCTGCGACCTCCAAAGATTGCGCCGCAATCACCGTAGCGGCGGTGTCTTGCGTTTCAATAAAAGAAAATCCGCCGGTAAGCGCGTGATTGAGGGGTTGAACAATGTCGGTCGTGTAATGTGTTTCCGGGGTGGCCATACTGTTTACGATAGCGCCGGCAGTAGCAGAATAATTTGATGAGGCCATCAAGCCTTCGCGAATCGGCGCGTGAATCGCGTCAAACTTGCCAATCTCGTCCGGCAGTTGAGAGTACAGCGCGAGTTGGAGCGATTCCTCGTGCGTATAGCCAGTCGCCAGCGCGACGATATACGTCGTGTAGTAATGCCCAGCCTCAGCATATCGCCCCGTCGGATCAATATTCGCCATCGGGTTCCCATTCAACCCCAAATACGGGTTCCCCGTAATCGGATTCATCGGATCCATCGCCGCCGGATCCATACCGGTAAAACGCCCCAGCGCACTAGCGTAATAGCGCGCCGGACTACTGAGTTCGCCATTGCCGTCGTCGATGTAGCCATTGAATCTAAAAGGCGAGTTAATCAACCCAGTAGTGGTTCTGATAGCCCCAAAAGCGCGGTACGAAAGCCTCCCAGGAATAGTTCCATCCGCCAAAGTCGTGACGATCACCGAATTAAACGCATCCTGATCGAAGTGCTGCGCCACGCCACCGCGCACTTCACCCAGCAACAAACTGCCCACCCGCACAACTTGAGACAGTGAGTTTCCTATCGTATTCGTCTCGCCCATCATTTGGTCGCCTGACCAAATATAGAGCGTGCGATTTCCGCCGCTAGTCTTGGCAGTTCGATGCCCAGCCGAGTCATATTCAAACGCCTCGCCAGAGCTCACTGAAGCCAGCTGATCACGTGGCCCCCAGGTATAAATCTTGGCGGGCGCAGAACCAACTTTGACGCTGGTTTGATTCCCATTACCGTCATAAAGACAAGCCGTAGTAACCGAGCCATCCGCAACCGACAGCAATTGTTCCCGCGAGTTATAGCTATAAATCTTATCAGCCAACAAAACGCTAGGTTCTTTACAACCTCAGTTTTACGATTCCCCGCCGCATCAACCGTGTATTCCTCGGTTTGATCCGGCCCAATAACCTTGACCAACCGATTATCCAAATCATATTCGTAAGTCGAAGTCTCAGCCGCCCCGCCATTCTTCTCAACCTGAGTCAGCCTGTTGCCATTGGCGTCAAAGGTGTAGATGCGTTGCGACACAACGACGGCACCTTGATTAACCGTAATCGAAGCCAGCCTTTCCGCTTGATCATAAGTCCGGTTAGTTACCGTACCATTCGGATGGGTTATGGTCGTCAACTCATCCGCGCCACTGTACGCCAAAACAATCGCACCCAGCGTTGCGCGCACGGTTTTAATCAGGCGATTTTTCTTATCAAACTCACGGGTTGAGGTGATGCCGTCTGAGTCGGTATAGGTGACTTGGTTGGAAGCAGCGTCATAGCCGTATTGCTGCACACGACCGTTACGGTCCGTGGTTTGAGTCAAGCGATCCCGCGCATCGTATTGATTGAGCTCGGTTTTTAGACTGCCATCGCCGAGGGTTTCGACGGTGGAAAGTAGATTGTTATTGCCGTCATACGTC
>JANNYO010000187.1:0-5443 GCA_031410115.1 Rhodanobacteraceae bacterium
CCGTGTCGCCTGGCCGCGAGACTTGCACAGAAATCCCGGCTGCGCGCGCATTTTGGCTGCTGTAAGCAAATTTTGAGGCGTTGTTCCGGTTCACATGCTCAGTATGCCATCAACGCACTCAACATCGATTACAGACTCATCTGCCGTGTCGCCTGTTCGGCGAGACTCAACTGCCGTGTCGCCTGTTCGGCGAGACTCATCCCAGTAAAACAAAACCCCGCGATGCTTTGCGAGGTTTTGTTTGTACCTCTGGAAGAAACTACGTTTCAGCTTCGCAATTTATCCGCCTTTAGCGGATTGCTACGCTAATCGACAAAATCAATCAGAAATTAAACTGACGTTGTCGACGCGGAAGGTCGTGATCAGTGAGCTGTCCATGGTGCTGCGCAGGCGCACGATCACGTTTTTGCCTTTGAAAGCATTCACGTTATAGCTGCGGCTGACATAGCTAGATGTGAAGTTCACATTGCTCAAACTCACCAAGGTCGTCAACACGGTGTTGGTTGAGGAATCCACCAGTTCGACGATCAACTTGTCGTAGAGTGATGTTGTCGTTGCCGACTCAGCCGTGGTGATTTGCGTGCTGAAGCTCAAGGTTGAAGTTGTCGCACTGGCGGGAATCAAGGTTGCTTTCGATGACACGGAATGCGTCGCGGAGTTGCTAACGCCCAACTTCGCAAACGTCGTGCCGCTCAGCGCACCAGATTCGGCGGCCAGGGTGTTGTGCGAGGTACCGGTTGAAGCCGTGCGTGACCAGGATGCGTCCGGCGCGGTGTTGGTGCTGGTGGCAATCGTGTCGAAATTGCCGTTCAAAAGGCGCTCAGTCGGCGTGCTTGTGGTGCAGGTCGCCGTGAAAGCCTGGCCGGTCACGTTCGCACTCGATACCGTCACAGCGCGGCTGGTCGGGCTAAAACTACAGCCTGATTTGCTGGGTGTTAGGGTGTAGCTGCCATTGGCTAGGCTTGCAATCGAATAGCTGCCCGCAGCGTCAGAGCTTGCGCTGCTGGCACCGGAACTGACCGTTACGCCCGAAACGCCTGCACCTGCGGCGGTAGTGACACTGCCGCTGACGCTGTAGGTTGTTGGTGTTACGCCACCGCAGCTAGCGAACTTGAAGTTTTGCGCGCTGGTTCTCCAGCTGCCGGTTGGGCGATACATACCGACAAACCAGAAGGTGCAATCGTCGGCTGGATCAACCGTCATTTGATAGTAATCGCCCCAACGGCCCGAGGTTTCTGCCGCAGCACCGGTGGCGACGGTGGTTTCCGCTTGGGTCATCACCCCGAGTGTGTCGCCTGCCAAACGACCGGAATAGGCCAAGCTTGGATAAACCACTGGTGTCGAAGTTTTCGTCACGTTAAAGCCGAACCCAATATTGCCCTGTTTGTCAGTTGCGACTGCACCAATCAAGTGATGGGTTGCGCCATCTGCCGGGCTGTAGGTGCCCTCTTGGCGCAGCGACCAGCCTGAGCCGGTGTTTTGCAGTTCAAACCAGCGCAAGCCCGCATCAACCACAGTGCCGGAGCGTGCTGCATTTTGATTGGTCGCAAACGTGCCAACAATGGATTGATAGCTTCCTAAGTTGCGATAGGTCACGGAGTTCATCAGCACTTCGCGAATTGGATCCAAGCGCGAAGTAGAGCCCGGCTGCGGCACGCTGTCGAAGCTGGAATAGTCGCGGAACCAGCTGTTGAATTCCGTGATGTTGATGCGCGGCAAGGTCGTGATGCTGCTGCTACTCGGCGTCGTCCAATTTAAATTTAACGAATACAAGTCAATAAAATCTTTCGTGGTATCGGCACTGCCGCCGGCATGAGCTTCATCGTCGTTATGGCGCGCAAGAATGATTGGTGCGTTCGCGGGCGGTGGATTGGCGGATGAACCCATGAATGTTGCAGGCAGCACCGATTGGAATCCGTAGCCGGCAAGCTTCACAATCGAAGTGAAGCGCTGTGTCGGACGTGCGGTAGTGCCCGCCAACATGTTGGCGCGGTCGAAGGCATACACTTTTGCGCCCGCAGTGCCTTCGTTGGTGGTGCAGACATAGGCGTTAGGCCAAACGGTGCACTTTGGATAATCTGGCACTTCTGGAGTGGCAAAGCCGTAGAAATTCCAGCCACCGGTGATTGGATTGTCGGTTTTTGAAACGTAGGTGCACAAGCGATTCGCCGAACTGGTGCCGCCGATTTCAAGTAAAAACCAGCGATTTGCTAAGCGGTCAAAATGAATAATTGGATCCGACAGTGACGTCGCGCACGGGTCGCCCGCTGGTGCCAGTGATTTAAAAGTGGTCGGGCCGGCAAGCTTGGTGCCGGCTTTGTCATATACGGTAAAGGTGGTGCCGGAGGCGTTGTTGACGCCATACACAACATGGTTGGTCGACACTTCAATGACCGGATCGCCCGGGCTGACGCCGGTGTTAGCGTTATTGATCGACACGCGACCTGCGCCACGTTCCACGGCGGTGTCGTTACGTAACCCACGGGAAACTTCAAACAGCTGTTGACGATCACTCAATAAGTCAGGTGCGGTAATCCAATCCGCAGGTGCGGCCGGATTTTTTTCGCTGATCGGATGAAATAGACGCTTGGCTGCTTCCTTGATCGCATCGCCCGGCTGCCACTCAGGCACCACCGGCAAATCGCGCAAATCACCATTGAACTCAACCGGCGTGACCGGTTCGCCGCGTTGGGTGTCGGCGGAAACATCGTCTGAACCGCTGCGCGCCTGCGCACTGGCAAAGGTCGTTGCAAGCGCTAGCGTGCAGCCTAGAGCCAATTTTTTCATCGTCATACTTTTTATTCCTTAAAGATGTGATGGATCAAAATTATCGGTTCGCTGATTGCTCGAGTCCCGACACACTTACGAAACTAACTTACGAAACTAACTTACGAAACACTTACGAAACTAACTTATTCGGCTTCAACAAAGGCTTGTCGGCGAAAAAGCCGAATCTCACCGCGTTTGCTGCTGATCTCAATTTTGTTCGTTGCATAACCAGATTTGGCCGTGCCGATTCTGACGACGCCGGTTTTGTTTGGCTCTGCGCCGGGCTTGGGCGTGATCTGGACGCTGAACTCCGTCGCGATCAGCGCCGAGGTTGCCAGCGCAAGTTCGGCGATTAATTTCGGCCCGAATGACACAATGATGGTGCCCGTGCGCGTTACTGCGCGCTGCGCTGCATTGACCGGGTGATCGCTAATTGCCGCTTCTATCGCGCCGCTGCCGGTTTCAATATCCAATGCGCCCTGCACGCCGCGTGCGGTGATATCGCCGGAATCTGATCGCACGACGACGTCTGAATGCACGCCGCGAATTTCGACTAAGCCGCGCAGGGTATTCACCTTGATGGCATGTTTTTCCGGTGCCCACACCACCAGATCAATGCGTTGCCCGAGCACTGCTGCGCGGGCATCAGGCAAAGCCGTGCGCACCGCGCCGCTGGCTTGGTCAAAGCTGACAACGGGCATTGCCGAACCAATCGGCGACTGCGCGACTGCGGTTACCAGCACACCATGCTCAAACCCGCCAAAGCGCAGCCGAACATCACCAAACTCGTTATGAATTTGCAGTGCTTGCCCGATCGTTAGCACAGCTTTGACTTCCGACCGGGTAGGCTCAGCGGCATACTTGAGCACAGGCGCGGACATATCTGCCGTGTCGCCTGTTCGGCGAGACTCATTTTCCGTGTCGCCTGATCGGCGAGACTCATTTTCCGTTACCACCGACGGGGCGACAGCAACAGCCTGCATTTTTTTAGGCACCGCCTGCGTTGCGCCACCTGCAACGCAACCGGCCAAAGCCAATAGGATACCCACGCGCGCAGCCTGGGCAAATCGTTTGGCTACGTACAACTTTAAAACCAAGGTATTCAACAGTTCGATAACTCGCGTCAGATTATTTGCTGCACCTAAAGTCTGAGTTGAACTGAGACTTAAGTCGCAAAACCGGGCGGAATGTGAACGTGGGGTTCAGGCGAGTCAAGCTGCAGTGCAGCAAACATTGACGCACTGCGTCGCTTTTTGACTCGCCCGTTGTGCCTGGGCAAAACGGGCTAAGGACTTACTTAATTAAGACTCGAAGCCATTAGCGAAAATCGTGTCGCTGCTTTGTTTGGACTGAAAAATATCGGTGCGGACATTGGTGTCATTGGGAACTAAGTTGTTCGCGTTCGATTCAAACACAGACGCGCTGCCATCCAGATTGGTGTCAGGAAAGCTGGAATCGTTTCCGCCCTCAGTTCCTGCGCTGGCAACGCTGATGCGCTCGATCACCCCGGTTGCAAGCACCATGCGAAAAACGTCAAGAAAGCCGTTCACGTCACCGGTGACGAAATTGCTTGCGCCCGAATGGAAGATCAATATTTTGCCATCACCGGAAAGCGAAACTTCATTGGAATCACCGTTTGGGTCACTGCCACCGGGCGGCGTCGCTCGCAAAATCGCGCCCGTCGTTAGGGTTTTAACAAACACGTCGCGTTGATTTGTCCCGCTGCTATCGCCTGCGACTAATTCGTTAGAAAGCGAACGAAATGCAACCACACTGCCGTCCGCAGAAATTGAAGGCCGCGCAGAAAATCCAGTGCTGGTGAAAGCGCCTGTTGCGGAGGTATTGACGCGCACCGTGGTGCCGGAGACTGTGTCGCGCAAATAAATATCACCGGTGTTGTTGGTATCGCTCGCCTCCAATACGCGCGAAGATTCAAACGCAATAAACCGGCCATCTGCGCTCACGCTGGGCTTGTTGCTACCCAATGGCCCCGAGCCTAATGCGCCAGCGCTGGTTTGGCTGACCAATGTGGTCGTGCCAGTTTGTCGATCACGCAAATAGATATCGGCAATTGTGTCTGTATCCAATGCCGCCAGATTCGATGCTGACGATTCAAACGCGACGAAGCGCCCGTCCGCGCTGATGCTAAAACAGTTGCTGCCGCAGCTGCCAGCGCCGGAGCCACCGTTACTTTCGCCACCACCGCTTGCGACACTGACACGTTCCAGCGTTGCATCGGAAACTTTGTAGACGAAAACGTCCGCAACGCCGTTCGTGTCGTTCGCGACCAAATTAGTTGAGGCGGAAACAAAAGCGATGAAATTACCGTCGGCGCTGATCTGCGGTAAGTTCGAACTAGCGGTGCCTACGCCATTTGCGCCAATGCTGACCAGCTTCAATGCGCCGCTTGTTAGATCTTTCAAATAAACGTCCACTACCGCGTTGGTATCGAGTGGATCCAGGTTATTTGCAAGCGTGCTGAACGCCACTTTGTTGCCATCCGCGCTGAGTGTTGCGGCAAAACTATTGCCGCCTGTGGCTTCATCGCCATTTGCTTTCAGGTTGACTCGCGCCGTTGTGGCAGCAAATGCCGCACTGTTTAACGTCAGCCAAAACAACATCATGCAGCACGTTTTCATCGCATTTTTCCTTTCGGTTTAGAAGCGCGCGATGT
>JANNYO010000188.1:0-2294 GCA_031410115.1 Rhodanobacteraceae bacterium
AAGATTTCATGCTGGCGATCGCGCTGGTATTGCTGACGCTGCTGCCCTTAGGTTTGCGCGCAGCGGGCGTGGTGATGGTGTCCATTCCACTGAGTTTGGCGGTCGGGTTAAGTTGCATGTTTTTCGCTGGCTACTCGCTCAACCAGCTGTCGATTGCGGGTTTCGTGATTGCACTGGGTTTATTGGTCGACGATTCGATTGTCGTGGTGGAAAATATTGAGCGCCACTTGCGCATGGGTAAATCTCGAATTGATGCTGCAATTGAGGCAACGCAACAAATTGGGATGGCGGTTCTGGGCTGCACTGCGACGCTGATTTTCGCCTTTTTGCCGCTCATGTTTTTGCCTGAAGGTGCTGGTAAATTCGTGCGCAATATTCCAGCTTCGGTGCTGTCTACGGTGTTGGCGAGTTTGTTCGTGTCTTTGACGATCATTCCGTTTTTAGCCAGCCGCGTGCTTAAACCCCATGCCAATCCGCACGGCAACCCTTTGCTTGTTTGGCTGCAGCGCGCGATCCACACCATCTACACGCCACTGATGCAGCGTGCGCTGCGTTTCCCAAAACTTACCCTGACGATTAGCTTTGCACTGTTTTTCGCCACCTTAGGTTTGCTACCAAAAATTGGCTTTAGCTTGTTTCCATTGGCGGATATGCCGCAATTTTTAGTCACCATCGAAACCCCAGACGGCAGCACCATCGATGAAACCAATCGTGCGCTCAAGTTTGTTGAGAGAACATTGCTGGAAAGCCCGGAAATTAAACACGTTTTCAGCAATCTTGGGCGCGGCAACAAACAAATTTATTACAACGTATTTCCACGTGAAGCTGATGCAAGCTATGCGGATGCCTTCGTCGAAGTAAAAGCGTACAGCCCGAAAACCACGCCCAAGCTTTACGAGCGTTTGCGCGCCAAATTCAGCCGTTACGCGGGCGCAAAAATCATGGTCAAACCCTTCGAAAACGGCCCACCGATTGACGCGCCGATTGCGTTTCGCATCGTTGGTCCTGACCTGAAAGTACTACGGCGACTTGCAGGTGAATTCGAGCGCGTGATGCTGGGCGTGGCTGGAACTCGGGATGTAGAAAATCCGCTGAAGGGAGTACGCACCGATTTGGCGCTAAATATCAACACCGAAAAAGCGGGTCTGTTAGGCGTGCCAACGCTTGAAATTGACCGCGCCGTGCGTCTTGCTGTGGCGGGTATTACGGCGGCGAAATTCCGTGATGCGGATGGCGACGAATACCCGATCACGCTGCGCTTACCTTTAGAAAACGGCCATCCGCGCTTAGATCTGCTCGAGCAAATAGAAGTCAGCGCGGTCAGTGGCGTGTCGATTTTGCTGAAACAATTCATTCGCCCCGGCTTTGCCAGCGCACCGAACGAAATTCAACGCTACCAGCGCAGTCGCTCAGTAACACTGACCGCGTACAGCCAAACGGGTTTCAATACGGCGAAGCTGACCGGTGAAATAGAAACCCTCCTGGACTTACAGAAACTGCCAAACGGCTATCGCTGGACAACCGCGGGTGAAGCGGAAAGCCGAAACGACAGTTTCAGCGGCATTGGGTCAGCGGTATTGGTGGCAACGTTCGGCATTTTGGCGGTGCTGATTTTGGAATTCGGTTCTTTTAAATCGACTCTAGTTGTGGCCGGCGTGATTCCGCTCGGGATTGTTGGTGGCATGCTGGCGTTGTTTTTCACCGGTTATTCCTTGAGCTTTACCGCCGCCATTGGCTTTATCGCGCTAATTGGCATTGAGATCAAAAACTCAATCCTTTTGGTTGATTTCACCAATCAGTTACGCCAGGAAGGTATGGGTTTACTTGAGGCGGCGGAAAAAGCTGGAGAAGTTCGCTTTCTGCCGATATTGCTGACCTCAGCCACCGCCGTGGGTGGGTTATTGCCGCTCGCATTGCAAAATGTAGCGCTGTATTCGCCGATGGCGTGGGTGATTATTGGTGGGCTGATTTCATCCACGTTTTTGGCGCGATTAGTCACGCCGGTGATGTATTTATTGCTGCCGCCACCGGTTGAGGCACAGCACAAGTGGTGATGATTCGGGCAGTCGCCGCCTCAGATAAATCTGAGGCGGCACTCCGAATGCACTGAGTTCGTTTGAGTTTTGCTCGGCATAAAGTTTCTCTACCCCGCCGACGCGATGTTTTGCGGGTCAATCGAAACGCCAAACCAAAACTAAAGGAAAACTCATGAACGCATTCAATCGTATTCTCGCCGCCCTCGCTTTTGCCGCCGTATCGCTCAGCCCGTCGGCGTTTGCCGGAAAACCGGTCAA
>JANNYO010000189.1:0-2153 GCA_031410115.1 Rhodanobacteraceae bacterium
GCAGGCGCGTCGCTGACAAACTGTGCGCCATCGCGGGTGGTGATGTGTTCAAACACGATGCGCAACTGTGGAAACTCGCGCACCAGCGGGGTTAAATGTCGATCAATAAAAACCGCTTCACGATCAAACACATCAATATCACTGTTGGTCACTTCGCCATGCAAGAGTAGCGGCAAATCAGCGCGCTGCATCGCTTCAAAAACACCCATGCAACGGCGCAGATCGGCAACGCCATGGTGCGCGTTGGTGGTGGCGTTTGCTGGATAGTATTTTACGCCATGCACAACGCCACTGGCTTTGGCGCGCGCAATTTCCTCCAGCGGGGTTGCCTCGGTCAGGTACAGCGTCATCAGCGGCGCAAAGCGCACTCCAGGCGCAAGTGCTGCAATGATGCGTTCGCGATAGCCAATGGCGAGTGCAGTTGTGGTCACCGGCGGGTCAAGATTGGGCATCACAATCGCACGCGCAAAGTGCCGCGCGGTATCGGCAACAGCCATTTTCAGCATCGCGCCATCGCGCAGATGCACATGCCAGTCATCTGGTTTTGTCATGACAAGGTGCGTCGGTGCTTGCGCTTTGCGATTGCTCATTCGTTTCCTAATAACTTGTTTGGCCGTATCGCCTTCCGGCGAGACTTGTTTGGTCAAGTCTCGCCGGCAGGCGACACGGTACGGAGGGTAAAACGCATGTTCTGTTTGATTCGTTTTGGCTTAAGTAAAACGACCTTGCGAGCATGGCTGCAGCGGCTGCGCTCGGCAAGCCCCGCCAAAGTCAAAGCGGCGCTCACGGACTCAAGCGTAGGCCAGCAGGCGCATCCAAAAGCACCTCAAATTCCAATCCAGCGTGCTGAACTAGGCGCTCAATCAGGCCCTGCCCAAATGCCGTCGCCGGCGTCCAAAAACCGCCTTTCAGCGTCTTTTTTGGGCAGCTAAGCGCCAGCATCGCTGCCGCTTCGCCGAGCATTTTCGCCGTCGAACCATAGCCTGGGTCGCGATCCCCGGTTACTTTGACGCGTAGCGTTTTGCCAGCGCGGGTTTGCCCAAAAAAACGCAGATCAAAAAAGCCCGCCGCCTGCGCCTTGGCGCTTGGGCCCTCTCCGGCCGCTGGCAGCACGAAACGCTCGAGTACAAAGCGGCTTGGCGCCAACAGCCCGGCCAGCATAAATCCGCCTAGCCCCAGTGCCATCAGGCTTGCCGCAGCGCGCCCTTTTAGCCCAGCGGAGAACAGCGTGGCTTCGTCGTAACGAAAATCATCACCCCACGGATGGCCCTGCAGCGAATGGCTGCGCTGCACAATGCGCGTGTTGATCGCGGCCATTACAAACGGTGCCAACCAGGCATTGAAGTCTGGGTCAAACGCCACGCCCCGCAGGTTTGGCTGACGCGTTTTTGGTGGCTTGCCGGTGCTGCACAGCGAATACGGGTCGGCCAGCTCGCGCCGCAGGGCGGCTGAGCCGGTGGCCTCTTTCAACGCATGCATCAAGCTTGCCGCCGTGCCGCCAGAAAGCCCGCCGCGCAGAGCTTTCACGCGCATTTTTACCGTGGCAGATGGCGCACCGAACCGCTGCACGCATTCGCGCTGTAAAAAATGCACGCCCAAATCCGATGGGATCGAATCAAAACCGCAGCTGTGCACAATGCGCGCGCCACTTTTCTGGGCGGCGCTTTCATAGCGAATCAGCATTTGGCGAATCCACTGCGGCTCGCCGGTCAAATCGCAATAGTCCGTGCCGGTCTCGACGCACGCGCGCACCAGCGCTTCGCCATAAAGTGCGTAGGGCCCAACGGTCGAGGCAATCGTGCCGGTGGCGCGGCACAGTTTCTTCAGCGCCACAGCGTCACTGGCATCAGCGATTAAAATCGTCATCTCGGCTGCGTCTGCGCCGAGTGCGGTTCTAACGCGCTCCAATTTGCCTTTTGAGCGCCCCGCCAGCGCCCAGCGTAGCTCGCCACCGACGCCAAATCGCTGCAGCAAATATCGGCACAGAATTTGGCCGACAAAACTACTGGCCCCGTAAACAATAAGATCGTATTTCGGCGATTTGGACATTTTGGTTCCAGCGGCGTTGGGTAGACGCCATTTTGCTGCAACTGCGCACGCATGCGGGCGCAGATGTCAGGGATCGCGTGCCGGAGTCGATCATTTCGGAAAAA
>JANNYO010000190.1:0-9565 GCA_031410115.1 Rhodanobacteraceae bacterium
TAGACAATTTTGGAAAGTCCGCAAAAAGCGCGAACTTTCTAAAATCGCCCCAATAAAAGCCAAAAACCACCAAAATCATTGCTCTTTTCTTGGCATTTAGGTTGACAGGGTCATAGATAATCCAGCTGTTCCAACGCTTCGCGCAGTGCGTGGGTGGTGTCTTTGCCGCGCATAGCATGCCAAAACAGCGCGACGTCGTCGGTGATGCCTAGCTGGCGAGTTGAGCGCTCGAGTGGCAGCAATTCTTGCGGCGTTAACTGCTTGTCCATCGAATCTTCGACGGCGGCCAGCATCTGCTGCGCTTGAATGGTTTTGAGATCGGCGAGGCGCGCGACATTGCCCGGCGGGATTGGTGTTTTACCCGTGTCAGTAATGCCTGCGGCGTTGCCCGGCGCGCGCAAAAAGCCAAACCAGTGCTTGATGGCGTCTTTGCCGCCACGCCCAACCATGGCCTGCATCGCCGGCCAGGCCAGTTGCTTAACTTTGGTAAAGTCCAGGGCCAACAGCACGCGCACAGCGGCCTCGGTTTCGGGTTTGAGTACGTCGATAAAAGGGTAGTCTTTCTTCACCGCATTCATCGCGTCGATCACCAACTGCGTGCCGGCGTTTGGCGTCCAATCTTGAGTATTTGTCTGTGCTTTGCGCACGCCGATTTGACGCAGTTTGCGAAATTCGCGGAGCGCATCGAAATCCACGTGGTTGGCGACATCGGCCTCATTGCCGTGCAGGCACAATATCGAAGCGGTGCCGACATGGGCGCGAAAACCGGCGCCATCTTCGACCCAGCGAATGCGCTGCGCATCGGGCAAACCACAGCATTCGGCAAAAACCTGCTGCACATCGCTAAAGCCAAGTTCCAGATCATGGTTGCCCAAGTTGACAATCAAAAAGCGATTAGCAGCGCTGACGAAACGGCCAAAGGCGGCGAACGTGGCCTTGAAGCTGGCGTCTGCCGCTACGCGTTTTAGCTTGGCAATCGCGCTATCGACGTTGAAATATTGCCCGGGCGCTTCGGCGAGAAAATCAATGAAGTCACCGTTGACTACCAGCGCGATGCGCAAGTTAGGATCCTGACTCGTTAGTTCCTGCAACAGTGCCGGCAGTTCCAGTCGGCCGGAGAATATCTGGCGGCCTTCGGTGCCACCTAAATGCAGGTCGGATATCGAATAAAGCGCGTCATAGCTGGGGTAGGGCACGGCATTCTCCGGTCGGAATGATTCAATTGGCTAAAACCAAATTCTGTAACGCATATCTCGATTGCTTCAGTGGCGATGCGCGTCCCGCTCCGGCAGCTAGCGCCCATGCTGCAAAGATTTTCCCGCTGTCAACCGATTACAGCCTAGTCCGTTGTGTGATTGTCGGCAATTATTTTGCGTTCTAATGGCGACACTTTTGGTCGATCCACCCACCACATTAAGGCAATACACCATGAATCTGCTCGCCCTTCGTCAGCAGTTGAGCCTTGCAGCGGTTGCCGCTGCGCCGGATACCACGCCCTTGGCGGTGCCTGATCCGTTGGTGCATTTTCTCAATCGCAGCAGTTTTGGTATCCGGGAAGTGGACTACCAGCGCGCCACGCAAATGGGTTACGCCGCGTTTGTCGAGTCGCAGTTGGTGCCAAACGCGGCCTTGGCGTCGGCAATTGAAAACACGATTGCGGTGAATTTGCCCAGTATTAAAATGACTGGGGCGCAGCTTTATGTGGCCTATCCGCCGAGCGATAACAAAGATTTTGTCGCACTTGCGGAGCTGCGTGCGGCGACGCTGTTGCGCCAGATTTATAGTCCGAATCAACTGTTTGAAGTGATGGTGGAATTTTGGACGAATCACTTCAGTGTTGAGCATGTGCACGGCTATGATCGCATTGCGAAAACCATTGACGATCAGGATATTCGAAAAAATGCGCTCGGCACCTTCAAAGATTTGCTCAATGCCAATGCGCGCAGCCCGGCGATGCTTTTTTATCTAGACAATTACGTCAATGTCAAAACCGGTGCGCAGGAAAATTACGCGCGTGAATTGATGGAGCTGCACACGCTCGGTGTGGACGGTGGCTACAGCGAGGATGATGTCAAAAACGTTGCGCGGGCATTTACCGGCTGGGGCTTTAATCGCACGCAGATCAGTTTTTTGTTCACGCAGCGCAATCACGATACTGACGAGAAGGTTTTCCTGGGCAAGGCGCTGGCAAAAAATCGTGGCATGCAAGACGCGCAGGATGTGTTGGATATTTTGGCAGTGCACCCGGCAACTGCGAAACTGATCGCGACCAAGCTGGTGCGGCGTTTCGTCAGTGACACGCCGCCGACCAGTTTGGTGGAAAAATTAACTGCGCTTTTTTTAAGTTCTGGCGGCGACATCACGGCCATGCTGCGCGCGCTGTTTGCTTCGATTGAGTTTTTGGCGAGCGCGGATTTGAAAATCAAGCGGCCGCAGGAATATCTGCAAAGCGTGCTGCGTGCGACTGATGCCAAAATTACCGGCACCACGTACAACCGGGTATTGATGGGCGTATTCGAGGGCTTAGGCCAGCAATGGTGCAATTGGCCCGCACCGAATGGCTATCCGGACGTGGGCAGCTATTGGATCAATACCACCGCGTGGCTGGCACGCTGGAATTTTGTTTTCGCAAGCCTGGACGGGCGTTTAGATCGCGGTATTGTCATTGATGCCCTAGCCCTGTGCGCCGGTGCTAAAACCCCCGAAACCATCGTTGATACCTTAAGCGCTCGATTGTTGCGCCGGAAATTAAGTGCATCGGATCGAACCGGGTTTATTGCCAACTTAGCCGCCGGTGCGGCGGTCGACATGGCGCTGCGCGCGGACGTATTGACCAGCCGCGCCCGTGAAATGGTGGCGCTGATGCTCAGCTCACGCTACTTCAACTACCGCTAGTTCACTGCCAAATCGGAGCTTGATCATGTCTACGAAAACCCCAGCAACAGTCGCGCCCACGCAGAATTCGCTTTGCCAAAACATCGGCGCGCACATATTGCGTCGTGATTTCTTAAAAATCAGCGGATTAAGTAGTGCGGCGCTCGCGCTTGGCCCTGCACTTGCGCCCAATATCGCGATTGCGGCTGACGCGGCATCGGCGCGCAATGTCGATACTTTGGTGGTGATTTTTCAACGCGGTGCAATGGATGGCCTGAACGCCGTAGTGCCTTACACGGAATCGGAGTATTACGCGCAACGCAAAAGCATCGCCGTACCTAAACCCGGTGCTGCCAGCGGGGCTGGTCTTGATTTGAATGGCAAATTTGCTTTTAACCCGGCGCTCGCACCACTCAAACCGTTGTGGGATCAGGGCACGCTTTCAGTGGTGCACGCGGTTGGTTTGACTACGCCGACACGCTCGCATTTTGACGCGCAAGATTTTATGGAGCGCGCTTGGCTGGAAAAAGGTCAAGTTTTCAGTGGTTGGTTGAATCGTCATCTGTCCAGCACTGCGCTGGCAAATGATGTGACGTTTCGCGCGCTGTCGGTTGGTAAAGCGGTTACCAAAAGCATGGGCGGGCCAGCACCCGTGGTTGGTCTGAATGCGATCGATAGCTTTGGTTTGAACGTCAGCGCGAGTCGCAAAACGGAGCTTGGCGATACCTTAGAAGCCAGTTTTAGCGGTGCGAGTTTTCTTGACAGTACGGGCTTGCGCACCTTTGCTGCCGTCGATGAATTGGTGGCGAAAAACCCAGGCGTAATCGCGGTGGAGAATGCCGCAAGCTATCCGAACACGACGTTTGGCAATCAAATGAAAGACTTAGCCAAACTGATCAAAAGCGGTATAGGCGTGGAAGTTGCTACCTGCGATTTGGGCGGCTGGGATACCCACAATAACGAGACGGCTGAGTTAGCAAGCCTACTCGACGAATTGGCAAAAACCTTAGCGGCGTTCAACACCGATCTGGGTGCGCGCATGAAAAACGTTACCGTGCTCACCATGACCGAATTTGGCCGCCGGGTGATGGAAAACGGCTCCGGCGGCACCGATCACGGGCGCGGCAGCTGCATGCTGGCACTCGGTGGTGGCGTGGTTGGCAAACAGGTGTTTGGGCAATGGCCGGGCTTAGCGGCAAACCAACTGGAAGGCGGAGATTTACGCGTCACCACCGACTATCGTGCGGTGTTGGCCGAGGCATTGGCAAAGCGCTGCGGCAATCAGGCCAAGCTTGCTGAGGTGTTTCCCGGCTTTACCGGGCAGGCGACGAGTGGGTTGTTTGTGGCGAGGTGATGGTTAGCGCAGTCTGGTGCTAGACTTTTCGCATCAAAACTAATTTAGAGTTAGACATGCGCATTGCTTTTTTCGTTTTCGCTGCCGCCTTCAGCGCATTTTTTGTAGGTCGGGCCGCCGCTGAAACGCTGGGCGGTTTTCCCAGCGTGATCGTTTCAGGCTTGAATGCCGGGGCTATCCCTGACAATGATCCCGCCGGTCGATCCATCAATTTTGTGATCAGTGGCGTCACCGGCCCGGTGGTTACCGCGCAAATCGAGCTAACCGCCACACACACCTGGGTGGGTGATTTGACGGCAACTTTGATTGCTCCGAATGGTGTTGCCCGTTTGGTGGTATTTGGTCGCCCCGGTGTGCGCTTGGCTTCCGCTGTTGGCAGCCCGGGCAATTTATCTGGAACCTATCTATTTAATGATGACACCACGCCTAACCTGTGGCTGGCATTACCTACCGATACCACTGTGAATGTGCCGGTGAATTCGTATCGCGCCAGCAGTGCGGGCATTGCTGCCACGCAGCACGGCGGCTGCAACACGTCATTTACGGGGGTGTTTGGCGGCTTGACGCCCGCGGCGGTAAATGGTGTTTGGAGCTTACTGATCACTGATTCGGCGGGCGGTGATGTGGGCACAGTGACGGACGCAAAATTGCGGCTTTTCTACACACAGTTCCCAGACAGCATTTTGCAAGATGGCCTGGAAAACCCCGCGCCTCTCACTGCCGTAACGCCGCCCGTGCCGGTGGCTCCTGAACGCTTCGCCGGCTGTGTGCCAGCGCCATTTGATTATTTTGGCAGTGGACGCAGCAGCTTCGCCCTGGTGCGCGCAATTGGCGCTGCTAGCCCGCAGGCGGTGCAGTGGCTGATTAAAAATAATGACGGCACTGCGAGCGGCGGCACCGTCCGTACACCACTATTCGGCAGTGTAAGCGATTTCTTCCTGGGCGGTGATTACGATGGCGATAGCATCACCGACCTAGCGGTTTGGCGACCGTCAATTGGCAAATTTGCCGTGCTTCGCTCCAGCCGACTAGATGAGGCGCCACTGGAAGTGCGATTGGGCAAGCAGGGTGATACGCCGACAGGAGGCGACGACTACGATGGCGATGGCCGCACCGATTTTGCCGTGTACCGGGATGGCGTGGGTGCAGGCAACCCCAGCGTCACAGAAATCATTTTTAGCCGGGGCGGCAGGGCTTTGCTTGCGACCGGCGAAAACGGCGCACTGGCAGCAGGCGGCAGCGATGGCAATGGCGACGGCCGTGCCGATATTTGGATTCAGTCCAACGCCGGTGCGAACGTTGGACGCCTTCGCGTATTCGACAGTTTTTCTGGTGCAGTACTGCAAGATTTTACTGCGGGCTTAGCCACTGATTTTGTCACGCTCGGGTCCTATGTCGGCACTCCGGTCGAGGATTTGATGCTGATGCGCACCGTGACTGGGGCTCAGAACTGGTTCGTCCGCGATAGCGCGAGCGGGGTACTAGCAGCCCCGGAGCTGTTTGGCGTGACGGGAAACAGCCGCCTAGCCGCTGATTTTGACGGCGATGGCATTCGCGATCTTGCCAATTGGGCCGCCGGTGCTGCGCCGCAGTTTAATTGGCGCAAATCCAGCGATAACGCCGTCGGCGCGCTGGTATTTGGGGCGAGCGGCGACTTCCCACCTGCGGCGTCGGATGTATTTTAAAGCCTCACTCGCCCGGGTACTTTGATGCAGCGCGGCAACTGCCACGCTGTTCAAAGAAAAACACCGCGCCCAGGCTTAGGATTCCGGTTTTCACAGGCCTGGAACCGTCATGCAAACTAATCTTTATTCGCGGTTGGCGTTCACCCGTATTTTTTTCGCGCTGATACTGTTTTCCTGCCACAGCGCGGTATTTGCCGCGAGTGCTGCAAAAATTGATCGTGATGCGCGCGCTGCGCTGAGTCGCTTGTATCAAGTCGCACCCGAAACCCGCGCGGTTTTAGCGCGTGCCCAGGGCATTTTGGTGTTCCCAGCCATTTACAAAGCCGGCATCGGTTTGGGCGCAGAGGTAGGCAAAGGTGCGCTGCTGCGCGGCGGCAAAAATAGCGGCTACTACCGACTGGTATCGGGCTCAATTGGCTTTCAGCTCGGTGCGCAAAAGCGCGTGCAGGTGATTGCCTTTATGACGCCAAACGCGATGCAAAATTTCATTGCCAGCGAGGGTTTTAAAGTCGGCGTGGACGGCTCAATTGTGGTGGCTGATCTGGGTGCCAGCGGCAAAGTCGATACCGCGAACTTCAACAAACCCATCATTGCTTTCATCCTCGGCGAAAAAGGCCTGATGTACAACGTCACCCTCGAAGGTGCGCGTATCTGGAAGTTTGTGCCTTAGGGCGTGGCTGAGCGGTGTGGCGGAGAAGGTGGGATTCGAACCCACGGAAGGCTTACACCTTCGCCTGATTTCGAATCAGGTACATTCGACCACTCTGCCACCTCTCCAATTCTGGTGCTCGCGTGGACGGCGAGTGGGCGAAATATACGGAGCATCCCGTCGCTTAGCAACCCGTTCGGCTGAACGGGATGCAATTCAAACTCAACTGAACTAGCTTTTCGTCAATTGCATCTGAAAATTTAGTTGGCCAGGCGTTTTCAAACGTGAAAGTTCAAAACCGTCCGACAACACGATGGTATGAACATTCGTAAGATTTTTCGCGCGCAGACTTGCCAAATACTTATCCAAAGTTCGGCTGTCATTGGTCAATATCGCACCTAATCTACGTGTGTGTGCTTGTGCCATTAGCAACGTATCAATACGCAACATTGCCCGACTATCACCTGGCTCTCGTTCGCACATCTCGCGTTGAAATAGCGCTGCCCGTTTGCCCTCAACGTAGTCGAAAGGGGCTGGGATAAGCGCGTCACGGATTTCAGCGCGAAGGATTTGTTTGATTTCAAACTCCGCAACCACAATTGCGGATAAGTGCAGGGGTATTTTTTCCTTCCCGGCCACTTCAAAATAAGCCAAGGCTACTGGATGTAGTGGGTCATTTTCATTGGTTAGCCGGATTAAAAACGAGGTATCTAACAAAATCCCCTGATGCGTTATGCCCTCGCGCATGCCTCAGTTGCCCCTGAGATCTGCAAGCCACGCATTGGTATCGGCTACGTCCGCCCAGGCTTTGGTTCCTTCAGCAATAAAAATCGCCATCGCTTTAGGGCTTACATCGGGTTTGTAGGGCGTAAACGCAACAAGTCGATGTCCGCGTAACTCCCCGGTATTGAAGTTTTCTTCTGCGCGAATGTGCAGCAAGCGATCATGGTATAAAAAATTGGCTTTTTCTTGCTGTAATATATCGGCGTCAGCGGTAATTCGATGTTTTGTCCCATCTTGCAAAGTCACTGAAAGCTTAGGGTTTACGCCACCTGCAGTTTCGATCTGACCAAACATCCAGCGTTCCACCGGATACCAATCGTCGTCAGGCGGTACTTTATTTTCTGGTGCTTCAATCTGAAGAATCAACTTCGTATCGTGACGAATCAAAATGCGTCCATTGGGCACATTCTGCACAATGTCACGAAGCAAAGTTAGCGCCTTGCGGCGCGGCTCGGTGACTGAAGCGTCATTGCCATTTTGTAACGCGGTGAAATCAGACCAAATGCTTTCATCGCCATGCAACGGAGCCTGTGCTGTTTCAAATGAGCCCTCTGCAACCCTAATGGATTGATCACGCCATTCGCCGCGCCTACCAGCAACAAATTTCGCTGCCGCTTCTACAAACTTAACCAACACGCGCGCACTGATATTCGACGGCGAGATCGGCGCGTCGTTAAATGTGCCGTTGAGTGACAGGATAATGAGCTTGAGAGCGTCCATGTGCGGAAAGTGTACTGTAGTTGGGTGTACTTGAAACACAACTGTGGGAAAGGCGTGGCATATTTTGACTCACGTAAAATATCCGCAAAAAATCGGCGCGTTTTTTTGCTCTTACGACTATCCTCAGGCACTCGAACTTCTTTACCACCACGGTTGACCCATGAGCCTCGATAAAGCCGCTGAAAAAACGCCGCAAGACAAGCAAAAAGCACTCGATAAGCTGAAATCGCAGGCGCTGGAATATCACCGCCAGTACCCGCCGGGCAAGATCAAAGTCTCGCCGACTAAGCCTATGACGACCCAGCAAGACTTAGCCTTGGCCTATTCGCCCGGTGTCGCGTTTGCCTGTGAGGCGATTGTGGAAGATCCCAGCCAAGCCAGTGCGGTAACCGCGCGTGGTAATTTGGTTGCGGTGATCACCAACGGCACCGCCGTTTTAGGCTTAGGCGCGATTGGCCCGCTGGCAGCAAAGCCTGTAATGGAAGGAAAGGGCGTGTTATTTCAAAAGTTTGCTGGCATTGATGTGTTTGACATCGAAATTGACGAGCTGGACCCAGACAAACTCGTCGACATTATCGCATCGCTCGAGCCGACTTTTGGCGGCATCAATCTTGAAGACATCAAAGCGCCTGAGTGCTTTTATGTGGAGCAAAAACTGCGCGAGCGGATGAAAATTCCGGTGTTTCACGATGATCAGCACGGTACCGCGATTATTGTTGGCGCGGGCATGAAAAACGCGCTGGAATGCGTCGGCAAGAAAATTTCGGAGGTAAAATTTGCCGTCAGCGGCGCCGGTGCTGCCGGGATCGCGTGTTTGGACATGCTGGTGCAGATCGGCGCGAAGTTGGAAAACATTACCGTGGTGGACCGCCTGGGCGTGGTGTATGTCGGGCGTGCGGCGGAAATGGATGCGAACAAAGCGCGCTACGCGCGTGTCACGGATGCCCGTGTTCTGGCTGATGTCGTCAAAGGTGCAGACGTATTCTTGGGCTTGTCGGCGGCGGGCGTGTTGAAGCCGGAAATGGTCGCGACCATGGCGGATAAGCCGATTATTTTTGCCCTGGCAAATCCGAACCCTGAAATTTTGCCGGAAGATGCGAAACGCGCGCGGCCAGACTGCATTATCGCCACCGGGCGTTCGGACTATCCTAATCAAATCAATAATGCGCTGTGTTTTCCGTATATTTTTCGGGGCGCGCTCGATGTTGGCGCGACGCGCATAACTGAGGCGATGAAAGTTGCCTGTGTGCACACCATTGCGCAATTGGCGCACGAAAGCGTGTCAGACATAGCCGCGCGGGCCTACGTCGGTGCCGCGCCGAGTTTTGGCCCGGAATACTTGATTCCGCCGCCGTTTGACCCGCGATTGTTGACGCGTTTGGCGCCTGCTGTGGCCAAGGCGGCGATGGAATCAGGGGTGGCAACACGGCCGATTGCCGATATGGACGCCTATGTGGAGAAGCTTAATCAGTTTGTGTTCCGCACGGGCTTAATGATGAA
>JANNYO010000191.1:0-2820 GCA_031410115.1 Rhodanobacteraceae bacterium
GTAACAATGCGGTTATGGACATGTTGAAAGCCAAAGGCGCAAGCGGCGGCCAAATCGAAGGCGTCAGCTACGGTGAAGAACAACCAACCTGCACTGAAAGCACCGATTCGTGCTGGGCGAACAACCGTCGCGTTGAATTCACCTACAGCAAGTAATTGCTCATCGCTGTTGCTTAACTGAGGAAAAAACCATGAATGTCGTGTCGATTTCGCCACGACCGCTCGCATGGATGCAAACGGCGGCCCTGGTGGCCGCCGTTTGCGTTTGCGCCAGCGGTTTATTTGCAAGCTCACCCGCAATCGCGCAATCGCGCCTAAGCTTAGCCGAGCGCGTCGCTAAGCTTGAGGTGGGTGCAGGTGCGAATAATTCCCAAGCCACCCAGCTGGAGTTACTGCAGCGCTTGAACGATTTGCAGACTGAAGTGCAGCAATTGCGCGCTGCGTCGGAACAGCAAAGTTTTGAGCTTGAGCAGCTAAAAAAGCGTGCGCGTGATCAGTATCTGGATTTGGATTCCCGCCTACAAAGCATGGCCGGCCACGCACCCAGCACCGGCCAAGCACCACCAAGTTCCATGGGCGATACGCCGATTAGCGAACCGGTGAGCGATTCGGGTGCGTTTAGCGCTGCCAATAGTGCGCCAAGCTCAGGATCATCCTCAGGCAATGCCGGGGCGATCCCAGCCAACACCGTGCCAAAGCCCGCTGCTGGCAATGAACGCGCCGACTACGATCTGGCATTTGACGCACTCAAGCGCGGTCAATACGCCGAGGCCAGCAAAAAGTTTGAAGGCTTTCTCAGCATCTATCCACGCGGCGAATTTGCCGACAACGCGACTTATTGGTTAGGCGAAAGCTATTACGTGACGCAAAAATATCCACTCGCGCTGAAAACATTTCAGGGTTTGCTGGCGAGTTTTCCACAAAGCAAAAAAGCCCCAGACGCGCTGCTAAAGGTCGGCTATTGCTACTACCAAATTGGCGACACCGGCAAAGCGGCGACGACGCTGAAATCGGTGATGGAGCGCTATCCAGATCAGCCAGTGGCCAAACTTGCCGAAGGCCGCTTGCGCGCGCTGCAGCTAAAATAACGCGTGGAACAAATGCCAGCAACCCGCATTGGCGCATTGATAAAATCGCCCATGCTGCGCATCACCGAGATTTTCTATTCGCTCCAGGGTGAAGCGCGCGCCAGCGGCTTGCCAACGGTGTTCGTGCGCTTGACCGGTTGCCCGCTACGCTGCACCTATTGCGATAGTGAATATGCGTTTTACGGCGGCACGAAAAAATCCTTGGCAGAAGTTTTAGCAGAAGTAGCCGCTTTTGGCGCGCGCTATGTTTGCGTCACCGGCGGCGAGCCACTGGCGCAAAAAGCTTGCATCCCTTTACTGACCGCACTGTGCGAAGCAGGCTATGAAGTCAGCCTGGAAACCTCCGGCGCACTTGATATCGCCAGCGTTGATGCCCGCGTCGCGCGCGTGGTGGATATTAAAACGCCCGCTTCTAGCGAATCACACAAAAACCGTTTGGAAAATTTAGCCCGGCTTACGCCGCACGATCAGCTGAAATTCGTGCTGTGTGATCGCGCCGATTTTGACTGGGCCAAAACTTTTATCGCCGAACACGCATTAGTTTCGCGCTGCGAAATTCTGTTTTCCGCCAGTTTCAAGCAGCTTGCGCCAAAAGACTTGGCAAACTGGATTTTGGCGGATCGCTTACCCGTGCGTTTCCAGCTGCAGGCGCACAAATATCTTTGGGGTGATTTGCCGGGGCATTGAACGCTGCGCCTCAGCGGCCTTTTCGCCCGCATTGGTTAAACGTACTGCCTTGCCGTGCTGACCGCCCAAGAATAAAAAGTGGGCTGCGTGTGCACAAAAAACCTGTCTGACCCCAGATTTTTTACTTCAAAGCTTTAAATAAACCCTTTCAAGCACCGCCTGATAGGTCATCTTCAACCGTTCGATATCTGCCACCGCCAAACATTCATCAATCTTGTGAATGGTGGCGTTGACCGGCCCGAGCTCAACGATCTCGGCCCCGAATGGCGCGATAAAACGCCCGTCGGAAGTGCCACCACCGGTATCGGGGCAGGCATCAATATTCAGTACGTCCCTAACCGCGCCGCGCACCGCATCTACGAGCGTGGTGCGCGTGGTCAGGAACGGCTGGCTTGCGATGCGATGCGTCGTGCTGATGGGCACTTCGAGTTGACTTGCGATGGCATCAATTTGCGCCAGCAAAGTTTCGGCGGTGCAAGCCGTGCCAAAACGAAAATTAAGTTTTAGTTTCAGTTCGCCGGGAATAATGTTGTTGGCGCCAGCACCTGAGGCAATTTCGTAAATCTGCATCGAGGTAGGCGGAAATGCCGCGTTGCCCAAATCGAAGGTGTGTGCCGCCAGCGCGGTGAGCAATTTGCCGGTGAGGTGAATCGGATTGCGCGCTTTCTCTGGGTAGGCAACGTGCCCCTGAACGCCGTGTACGGTGAGCTCAACATGCATGGAACCGCGCCGACCAACGCGAATTTGATCGCCTAACTCAGCATTTGACGAGGGTTCGCCGATCAGCGCGTAGTCGAGCTTAACTCCGCGGGCGGCGAGCCAATCCATGACCTTGACCACGCCGTTGTTCGCCGGGCCTTCCTCGTCGCTGGTCAATAAAATCGCAACGGTGCCCGAATGATTCGGCTGCGCGGTAACAAAATCCCGCAGCGCACAGGTGGCAGCGGCGACACCCGTTTTCATATCTGCCGCACCGCGACCGTAAAGCATGCCGTCGCGAATTGTTGGCGTAAACGGGTCAGAATGCCATTGATCGAGCGGCCCGG
>JANNYO010000192.1:0-4961 GCA_031410115.1 Rhodanobacteraceae bacterium
TGGTTTCAACTGGCGATCCAGCCACGGCGTATGTGCGCTACGTAGACGAAGAAGTGCGGCGCGGCGATATGTTACTGCCGATCATCGACAAGCCATTTGATTACGAATTTATTCCGCACGCGCCAAAATCAGTACCCGAAAACATGCGCGTTCTGGCATTTACCGATGCGGCATACGCGGCGGGTACTTCCCAGGTTGTTGTGTTGTCGCGCGGTGCAAGCAACGGCGTAGAGAATGGTCAATCCTATTCAATCTATAGCCCAGGTGAGACAATTCGAGATGAAATTCGCTTCGGTCGGGACGCCAATGATTTGCGCACCGTTTTTAGGCCTAGCAAAGCCATGGTTACCTTGCCAGACGAGTTCGTTGGCCATGTAATGATCTTCCGCACTTTTGATGGCATCAGTTACGGTTTATTGATGGACGGCATTAAGCCTGTGCATTTGGGTGACGCGCTGCGTATGCCGGTGGAATAAAGCGGTAACCCGATTGCTGCACCGATAAAAAACCCCGCACATGCGGGGTTTTTTTACGCTGGTCTTTCGACTCCAAATTTTCCTATCGTGCTGCTAAAAACGCCGCAAAACCTCGACCCGCGCGCCGTTCATACCAGTTTTCAATTAAGCGATAGCTTACTGACACCGGTGGTGGCGGGCGCAAACTGCCATCTGCTACCGCCGCTTCAAACTCATCGATGGAAAAATAGCGGGCGTGTTCAAGCTCTGGGCCTACATTTACGACATCATCGGCAGCAACCGCGGTAAAGCCCAACATCAGCGAGGCTGGGAAAGGCCAAGGTTGGCTTGAGTAATAGTCACAGGCAACTACGCGAACGCCAGCTTCTTCAAATACTTCACGCACCAGCGCATCCTCTAAAGATTCGCCCGGCTCAACGAATCCAGCCAAAGTGCTGTAGCGGGCGGTTGGCCAACTTTGCTGACGGCCCAGCAGGATTCTTTCTTGGAACTCTACCGCAACAATGATTGCCGGATCGGTGCGTGGAAAATGGTCGGCAGCGCAATCTGGATTGACACATCGGCGCCGGTGTCCTGCATGTTGACTAACCGTTCCATGTCCACACACGCTGCAAAACTGATGACGTTGATGCCAAAACGCAAGTCCACGCGCATAGGCGGCAAGGCCAGCTTCTAGGGGTGACAATTTTAATGCCACGGCACGCAGATCCAGCCAGTTTAAGTTTGTGTGCGGTGCCTGATCGACCGTGCGGGCGAAATAATGCGTGCCTTCAAAGTGCCCCAGATACCAGCGCTCAGTGAGCAATTGCGGCGCTGCCACGCAGGGCAGTAGGTACAGACTTTCCGTACCGCTATCGCCTGCGATTGATTGCGAATCACTGACTAAGACTTCAAGTGCACCCTGGTGAATATCGCTTAGCCACTGAGCTTCACCACGCCGCTCAGTGGCGCGGTCTAGCGGCATGGCGGAAAAAGTATTGCGTGCGCTGCGGGCTGAAGACGAGAATGCAGAATTAGTTAGGTTCAAATCGATATTTTCATGTTGAAAAAGAAGAGCCACAGCCGCAGGTCGTTTTGGCATTGGGGTTTTTGATGATGAAACGCTCACCCTGCAGGTCTTGTGCGTAATCAACCTGTGCGCCCATCAAATACTGCAAGCTGATTGGATCAACCAGTAGGCGTACGCCGTCGGTGGTCACCATGGTGTCGTCATCAGCAACTTCTTCTTCAAAACTAAAGCCATATTGGAAGCCAGAACAGCCGCCACCCGATATCGCGACGCGCAGACTTAGGGCGTCATTGCCTTCTTCCACGATAAGTTCGCGTACCTTGTGCGCGGCGCGGATGGTGAAATCAAGAGATTCGGCTTGCGTTTCCATGGGTCAATCCAATGCGACAGTGGGGGTTAGATTGCGGTGAATTGCTTGGTTTCAAGCAGTTTAGCGTCCAGCTCGCGTCTGGCGATTAGTTTACCCAACACATTTGCATTGTCGCGCGTGCTTTGGTTAAGGCCGCGCAACATTCCCGCTTGATCGATTTGCGATTTGTTTTGGTCTAGTTTCCACTTGCCTTCCAATTTTTGAATCGGAATTTCAATGCCAACAATGGCACCCAGCAGTCGTTCAATATAATCTGCGGGTGCATCGCTGACTGCCCAAGGTTTTGGCTCGACTTGTTTTTCCGTGTCGCCTTGCGGCGAGACTTGTTTTTCCGTGTCGCCTTGCGGCGAGACTTGTTTTTCCGTGTCGCCTTGCGGCCAGACTTCATGTATTTCACTTAATTCGGAAACCAATCGAAGCAGCCAAGGGGGTTCATGAATAAAGCGTATTGCGCCATGCGCGTGCGTTACCGCATACGCCCAGGTTGGTACACGTTTGCCATCCTCGAATTTTCCTGGATACCAATTTGGGCTGATGTAGGCGCTAGGGCCCTGAAAAATCACCAGTGAATTGGCGGCCGCAGGTTGCTGCCAAAGTGGATTTGCCCGCGCGATGTGGCCGCGCAAAGTACCAAATTCACCAGCATCGGAATCCAAAATAAACGGGATGTGATTTCCAGTTAGACCTTCGCCGTTCGCGCAAACAAGGGCGGCGAAGGGAAATTCGCGAATCAGGGCGTGCATGACCGCAATGCGAGTTTCTTCAAAATATTTCGGCAAGTACATGGATAGGGTTTTGCTTAATCGCCAGACGGTTTAGGTAGCAATTTTTGCGGCTCATCCTGATGAATCATCTGGCCATTCACTTGCGCACCCGCATTCATTTCCAATAGTTTGTAGAAGATATTGCCGCGTACGCGTGCCGTTGACCCTAGCACCAATTTTTCTGTGGCGACGACATCGCCAATCATTTCCCCGTGCAGGTGCACATGCGGCGCGCGAATATCACCATCGATCCGACCACTTTCGTTGATATCGACCAGTGCTTCCGAGCCCTCAGCGATCACTGAGCCTTTGACTGAGCCGGCAATATTCAATCCGCCGCTAAAAACGATATCGCCGGTAACGGTCATGCGTGCGCCGATCAGGCACTCGATAGGCGTGGACGGGCGTTGAATTGACGGTACTGTGTTGGGCTTGGTGCTGCGAAACATGAAAAGCTCCGGCGCGACGCGCACATTCGGCGTCTTAAAGAAAAGGAACCGGAGTCTAACGCCTCATCAAGCCATGTCGAGTATTGGCCAACGTCCGCGTTGGGTATCCAGCGCGCTTTAACGCAAAAAAGCGAAGGCTTGTGGCCTATTGCAGCCCAATCTTTCCATCGCGAATTTCGATGATTTCACCGTCGGTTGCCGTCACAACTTGATTGGTGGACTTAAGTTTGACGGTGCACGGGCCGGTTTCTAAGTCCAGTAGTCCATTGATTTCAATGATGTCGTCCATCGGCTCCAAGTCCGCTTTGCATTTAATGCTGATTGCATGCTCTTTGCGGTCGGAATTGGTCAAGGTAACGCTGGCGAAACTTTGATTACAAAAGGAGAGTGCAGCCATTAGCAACGCGGTTCGTACAATCAACTTTCGAACGTTAAACGCAATAATCGGGGCCATTTTGTATCTCCAGGCGCAGTGAAAGTGGCGCTGGAGGTATCTAACAGCAAATTGTCTGAACCGTCATCTTAAAAACGCTTTATCGCCGCTAAATCAGTGGTTTCGCAACTATTTTTCAAGATTGGCGACGACGTTTGCTGATTTGGTCGTTGAACCAAGCCGCTACGCGGCAGGAACACCGTCACCCATTTTGTACTCCCTGCCGAGTTTCTTGCACATCAACATAGTGGTCTTTCCCACCAAATTGGATTGAGCTTGTTGTGCGAGCCTTACCCCGCCAAGGCATCCTCAGGCACCGATCCTAAAAAGGGTGCGAGCTTTCTAAAAAATGCCGCGCGCGCGCTGGATGCGCGCCAGAATAGTGCAATCGAGCGCATGGGCTGGGGCGCGCTAAAACGCACCAAGGTCAGCGCCGGATTCGGCGCCACCGGCGGCAATGTCGCCAAACTGGGCAGCAGGGTTGCGCCGACCCCGGCGGCCACCATTTGGCGCAGAGTTTCTAAACTGGTGGCGCGAAAACCATCACTTTCGCCGGTGCCTGCAAGCGCGCATACGCTCAAAGCCTGTTCGCGCAGGCAGTGTCCATCGGCCAACAGCAGCAGTGAATGCGGTGCCAAATCGGTAATATTGACGCGGCTTTTCGCCGCTAAAGGATGCGCATTCGGCAACGCAAGCACGAAACTTTCATCAAACAGCGCGGCGCTTTCAAAATGCTCGTGCCGCACCGGTTGCGCCAAAACTGCAACATCGATTTTGCCACTGGCAAGCAACTCAACTAAGGTTTCCGTTTTCTCTTCAACCAACAGCAGCTTGAGCTTGGGAAATTTCGCGACAATGCGCGGCACCACATGCGGCAACCAATACGGCCCAAGCGTCGGGAATACCCCCAGGGTGATCGTGCCGGCGTCGGGTTCTTTGCTCAAACGCGCCAAATCGCGAATTGCATCGACCTCAGCCAATACGAGGCGCGCGCGCGCGGCAATTTGGCTGCCGACCGCAGTCAACAGCACCTGCCCAGGATTACGCTCGACCAGCTGCACTTCCAACAATGTTTCCAGCTTTTTGATTTGTGTCGACAGCGTTGGCTGGCTGACAAAACACGCCTCAGCGGCCTTGCTGAAATGTTTGTGATCGCTCAGTGCAATCAGATATTTAAGGTCGCGCAGGTTCATTGATTTGGCTTTTCAACGCGTGTGCTAACGCAGCCCCGTTTCCGCGCGCGCAATCACGACGCGCTGAATTTCGCTGGTACCTTCATAAATTTCCGTGATTTTGGCATCGCGAAAATAGCGCTCAACCGGCATTTCTTTGCTGTAGCCCATGCCGCCATGAATCTGTAGCGCCGCATGGGTGATAAACATGGCCGCTTCTGATGCGGTCAATTTCGCGATGGAAGCTTCCTTGCCAAATTTCTCAAAGCCGTTTTGCTTCATCCAAGC
>JANNYO010000193.1:0-4986 GCA_031410115.1 Rhodanobacteraceae bacterium
CAGACAATTACCTGCGTGTTAGTGGCTGGACCATTGCGATGCTGGGGGTTATTGCCGGCTTTGCGATGGCGGCAGATTTTGTTTCCAGCCTATTCGGCACCAAGGTTGCCGGCGCCAGCAAATGGGCCATGGCAGGCGCGGCTGTGGGGACTTTAGTTGGCATTTTTTTTGGCCTTCCGGGCCTACTTCTGGGGCCTTTCATTGGCGCGATGGGGGCTGAGCTGATCTATCGAGAAAATTTGGGGCAGGCAACCAAAGCAGGCTTGGGCGCATGGCTAGGCTTGGTGTTGGGCACAGCGGCAAAAATGGCTGCGCTATTCACCATGCTGGGCGTTTTTGCGTCAGCGTGGTGGTTTTTTGACTAATTTTTTCGACGAATGGATCGCCGCTTGAACAATCGCGCTACGCTTGGGTTCCTCGCAGCTTTTACCCTGCACTGCCCCGTTGTTATCGTTTTTTATTGGACACGCCATGCCTACTTTGAGTATTTTGAGTTCGACCCTGCTGCTGACATTCACTTGCGCCTGGGCATCTAGCGCGGAATTGAGCGTTGCAATGAATGCTGTAGACAGCAAAGGCGTCAGCGCCGCCCTAGGCACGATTGCGGTGACCGAGAGCAAATACGGCTTGGTTTTCACACCTGCGCTGAAAGGCTTAACACCCGGCCTGCATGGTTTTCACGTGCATGAAAACCCCAGTTGCGCCGCTGGCCTGAAAGATGGTGCCGTCGCCGCCGCGATAGGTGCAGGTGCACATTACGATCCAAGCTTGAGCAAAAAGCACGGCACGCCCTGGGGTGATGGGCATTTGGGCGATTTACCGCCGTTATTTGTCGACGCGAACGGCGCCGCCGTGCAGGCCGTGCTTGCGCCCCGCCTAAAGCTCAGCGATTTATCTGGGCGCTCGCTGATGCTGCACGCGGGTAGCGACAATCACGCTGATATGCCCATGCCGCTCGGTGGCGGCGGTGCGCGCGTGGCGTGTGGCGTCATTTTGGCAACTAAAAAATAGCGGCAAAGCGGCCGCCCTGCGCTGCTGCTCGCGCGGATCAATGTCGTTTGCAGATGCGGGCTGGCTGTTTTCGATAGTATTGCAGGCACTATGAATCTTTTTCCCGTGCCGCCATCCGGCGAGGCTCCAGACCCGCGCTTCGGCGAGTTTGAACTGCGCAGCCTTAGCCTATTCTCCGGGCTAGATGCAGCCGCATTGAAGGTGATCTCAGAGCGCCTTGAGGTGCAGTGGATTGCCTCGGGCACCGATTTATTTCAGCAAAACGACAGCGCGGATGCCCTGTATGTGCTGCTCAGCGGTGCTTTGGCGGTGTTGCACACTGCGCCGCCGCTGCCCGGCAGTCTACCCACCGAGGCGAAATGGGTCGGACAAGTGCTTGCTGGTGAAACCGTTGGCGAAATGGCGATGCTATCTGGCAAGCCGCGTACCGCGACCGTACGGGCGATCCGTGATAGTGAAGTATTGCGCTTCAAACGCAGTGACTTCGAAGCATTGATGACCAGTGAGCCGAGCGCGATGCTGCACATTGCGCAGGTTGCATTTCAGCGTTTGGAAGCCTCGCAAGCGGGTGCGCGCAAGCGTGACCGTCAAGGCCGCACCTTTGCAATTGTGCCAGCGGTAACGCCACAAGTCTCCGATTGCGGACACGGCAAACATGTTGGGCACCGTGCTGGCGACACTGAAACGCTGGCGTTTGCCCACAGTTTGGCGGACGCACTGGGCCGTTTTGGCGCGGTTGCGCTGGTCACCCAAGCGGCTGCGGCGAACGAATCCAGCGGCTATTTTCACGCGCTTGAACAACGCAGCCGCTTTTTGATTTATGTGTCCGAAGAAAATTTTGGCCCCTGGTTTGAGCTGTGTCGGCGCCAAGCAGACGAGATTTTGCATCTGGCGCCCCCGCGCGCCATGCCGCAGCTGGAAGGGAATGTGCCGGGTGGCAATACCCCGAGTTTCAATGCCCCAACAGCGCAACGTGACGTACTTAAACGTGAGCGTTTAATCCTGTTGCATAACGATCAAATTTTAGCAGCGCAGGCGAATGCGTGGCGTCTAATCAAGCCGGGCGCACTCCTACACCACGTGGGCGACATTGAAGACGTCGAGCGGATCGCCCGGTTTTTGACTGGCAATGCCACCGGCCTGGTGCTCGGCGGCGGCGGCGCGCGCGGCTTTGCCCACTTGGGCGTGGTGCGCGCGTTACGCGAACACGGGATGCAAATTGATGCCGTTGGCGGCACCAGCATTGGCGCCATCGTCGCCGCTGGCGTGGCAATGCAGTGGAGCGATGAAGAGTTGTATCAGCGCTATCACGCCAGCTTTGTTGAAACCAACCCACTGCGCGATTACACCCTGCCCTTCATTGCCCTGGTTGCCGGGCGCAAAGTCACGGCACGTTTGAAACAGCAATACGGCGACACCCTGATTGAAGATTTGCCACTGCCGTATTACTGCGTCAGCGCCAACCTAACGCGCGGAATTTTGAAAGAACATCGCGACGGCCCGCTCTGGCGCGCACTGCGCGCAAGCATTGCGATTCCGGGAATTTTGTCGCCAGTTTTCCACGACGGCGAAGTGCTGGTTGATGGTGGCGTGATCAATAATTTGCCAGTTGACGTGATGCGACGTGGCCTTTACGGACGCGTCATCGCCGTCGATATCGCCGGTGACTACGCGATCAAAACCCAAGTCGAAGAGTCAGATTTGCCGCCCGTTTGGAAAATGATGCGCGATTGGTTTCGCGGCGTACGCCCGCGCCCATCAATCCTGCAAATTTTACTGCGCTCGGGCATGGTCAACTCTGCCAGCACCGCAGAAAACAATCGCAAACACTGTGATTGGATGATCAAACCACCTGTCGATCAACTTGAGCTTTTGGACTGGAAAAGCTTTGACCGCGCGATCGAGATTGGCTACAGCCACACACGCATGCTGATTGAGAAAGGCCTGAGCAGCTGAGTATGCGCAAAGGGCATGCTGCACGCCGCAGGCGGCGATGGAATTCTACGCACAGGCGATTGATGCCGCCTCGGACGCTGGATTTTTAACCTGTGAAGCGTTGGCAAACGCACGATACGCCGAGTTTTGGGCACAGCAACAGCAGCGTCAGCTAGCACGCAAAAATCAGCACCTTTGAATGCGCGGCCAATTTTGGCAACAGCTGCAGGCCGCTGCCGTCCGGCAGGCCGATGTCTAGAATCACCAATTCAGGCACCAAACCTGCAATCGCAACGCGCGCCTGCGCCAAACTGTCGGCCTGCCACGCGAGCTGCCAGGTTTCTTGGCTTGCAATTATTTGGCGCAAGCGCGCGCGCAGTGGCGCTTGGTCTTCGCCGATGGCAATGCGGAAGTGACTGGATAACATATAAGCCTGCACCCAGAACATCCTCAGTTTCACCGCCGCAACCGGCATGGAGTTGACCGGGGCAAATTCACCGTCGCTGATTGGCGGCAGGTTTGGCACGTCCGTCGCCACTTCAGACGTGTCGGGCGATGGGAAGCTCGACTTCATTTTTGGCGCGCAAACTGCCGCCGCGGTAGCGGGAAATTTTACCGGCACAGCGATCGGTGCACCGGGGGACGTCAGCGGCAACGGCATTGATGACCTACTGATCGGCGCGCATGGTGCCACCGTGAATGGCCAGGCTGCAGCCGGACAGTTCTATACTGTCTATGGCAACCGCACGCCGTTTGCCATCAACAATGACTTAGCTACGCTGGGTGGCGAATTTGTCGAGCTGTGGACCGGCGAAACGGCGCAGGCGGCGGTAGGCTTTTCCATGGCCAATCAACGTGGCGACTTCAACGGCGACGGCCGCCCAGATGTGTTGGTGGGTGGCTTGCGCGTTGACACCGCCGCCACAGATGCAGGTGCTGGCTATTTGCTGTTGCGAAACGGTACCAGATACTTTGCTAACGGCTTTGAGAACTCACTTGACTAGCCCAAAAACCGCCAACGCGCGTACCGCTGGTTCACGCAGCGCGCTGATTAGTGCATTGGAAGACTGAAAAAATGGCGTGGCAATTCGACTGATGCGCCGAAGCGTGGTTGCCTGCGGGCGGCGCAATTGATCAAAGTGGGTAAGCGCTTGCGCCACGTTTGTGTGCCGGACGTTGGCGCCGTGAATGCAGCGCGCTAAGCATTGGGCGTCTAATAAACTCAAGCTTGCGCCCAATCCTAACTGCGGGCTCATTGCGTGCGCGGCGTCACCAATCAACACCACGCGTTCGTGAAAATACTGCGCACACTGCACATCGCTATATCGATAGGAAAGTAACTTTGGCAGTGCCGGCAATACCGCTAGTTCACCCGCAAGCGCAGGCTGTATTTGCCGCAAGCGTGCCAACCATTCGCCAGGATTAGATGTTAGCTGCACAAGTTCCTGCGTGGGCACCGGCATAGCAATCGCAACGTAGCGTGGCGCGCCATCGACGTTGGCAACCACGGGCGAAAAACCTACGGGCCAGACGGACACATGTGACGCCGCGCTAAAGTGTTGCGTCAGTACGCAGCACTCAAGCGCATCGGGCAACGGCGCCAAACAAACGATCGCAGCGCTTGCGTAATCATGCCGACGGCACTGGATTTGTCGGCAAAGCCCGCGCACCGCTGATCCGGCGCCATCGGCGGCAATAATCAAATCAAACGGACCGTGGCAGTCGTTTCCCTCGCCGCTCCATAAAAGCCCGCGCTGTGCATCCAAACGCGCGATGCGACAATTCCAGTGGACCGTCAGTTCAGCGTTGGTCTGACTGTGCGCACCGACGCGCAAGATTTGCACCAGTGCCGCGCGCTGAATGCCACAGGCCCGACGGATTGCGCGCCCCATCGTGCAAAAATTCTCAGCGGCATCATACCTGACATGCTTCCTCCCGCCCCCCGCTACACTTCGCGAATCTGGACTTCGGCGCGATTGAAAACGGGGTGTGTGGACTTCCATCAATCGTGGGTTAGGGCGAACTTGACTATGAGCTTCG
>JANNYO010000194.1:0-2157 GCA_031410115.1 Rhodanobacteraceae bacterium
GGTGCGGTTGATCTCAACTCAATCCCCACTTCAATTGTTGAGCGTATCGAAATATTGAAAGATGGCGCTTCCACCATTTATGGCTCCGACGCGATTGCCGGGGTGATCAACATCATCACCGTGGACAGTTTTGATGGCATGGAGGCCAATGCGTATTTTGGCGAAACCTCTGAAGGTGATGGTCGTACCGAATCTTATGATTTCACCGGCGGCGCCACCTCGGAGACAACCTCGCTGATCGTCAACGTCAGTTTCCAAAAAAACGACGCCATTTTTGCCGGTGACCGGGATATTTCCGCTGTGCCGCAATTTGGCGCGGATTTTTGCGCGTCAACCACCAACCCAAATGGTCGCTTTGGCCTGAGCGGGCGTGCGGGCACCTTTACCCTGACAAATACCGCACCCACCGCACCCGGTGTCGTGCAAAGCGCAACGAATTTGCGCCCGTTCGCAATCCCTGCCGACTGCTACAACTTCGCCCCAGACAACTATCTATTGACGCCGCAAGAGCGCTATTCGCTGTTTGCCAAAGTCAAACACAGTTTGAGCGACAACATCAGCTTTCGCAGCGAAGTCGTCTATAACAACCGCACCTCCGCACAGCTGCTGGCCGCGATTCCGGTCACGTTTGCCGGCAACGGCTTATTTGGCCCCAACAATGTGTTTAACGTGTCGGCTGACAGCTTTTACAATCCATTCGGTGTCGCCACCACCCGCGTGCAGCGGCGTTTGCAGGAATCTGGCGGCCGGCGATTTACTCAAGACGTCGATGTTTTTCATTACAGCGGTGGTTTAGAAGGCTATTTTGATTTCGCCAATCGGCCATTTTCCTGGGACGTGGGCTACACCTTTTCGCTCAACCAAGAACAAGACATCACCACCGGGCAAGTCAACCTCAACCGCATCGCGCAAGCGGTCGGGCCATCATTTCGCAACGCCCAGGGCGCGATCCAGTGCGGCACGGCGGCGAATGTGATCGCAGGCTGCGTGCCACTCAATTTATTCGGCGGTAACGGCTCCATTACCCCGGCCATGCTCGGCTTTATCTCGGTGCCTTTGCAAGACACTTTTGAATACAAGCGCATTGGCTATCAGGCAAATATATCCGGTGAAGTCGTTGAGTTACCGGCAGGCGTCTTAGGCTTTGCCGCGGGCTATGAATATCGCAAAGAATCAGGCTTTGATTTACCCGATGCACTGACCGCCACGGGCGCAAGCTCAGGCAATATTCGCCAGCCTACCAGCGGCGGTTTTGCCTTGGATGAGTTTTTTGCCGAATTCAGCATTCCTTTGCTGAGCGATATTCCAGCGGCGAAACTGCTCGAACTTTCCTTAGCGACGCGCTATTCCGACTACAACACCTTTGGCAATACCACCAATTCCAAGCTCGGGATTAAATGGAAGCCGATTGACGACTTGCTGGTGCGCGGCAGTATCTCAGATGGTTTTCGCGCGCCATCCATTAGCGAACTCTTTCAGGGGCAATCGGACAATTTTGCCAGTGCGCTAGACCCATGCACGGGGGAAATGCAGGCTACGACAAATCGCTTCATTACGCTAGATGCCCGGCAGCAGGCTAACTGCGTCGCTGCTGGCACACCTAGAACGGGTTCAGAGCAGGCATCAGGGCAAATTCGTTCCACGGTCGGTGGCAGCACCACGCTGTCACCGGAAACGTCTCGCTCTAAAACATTTGGCTTTGTCTACAGCCCAGACTACTTAAAAGGCTTTGACGTATCGCTCGACTGGTGGAATATCAGTATTGAAAACTCGATTACCTCAGTCGGTGCGCAAGCGATACTGGACGCCTGTATTTTGGGCGGTGCCGCTACGCAATGCGCGCTGATTTCACGCCTGCCAGGCACGGGTGCGGTGACTGGCGTGGTGGATCTGAATACCAACGGCGCTAGTGATGACATCACCGGCTACGATTTAACCGCAAACTACCGTTTTGAGACCGAAAATTACGGCAAATTTCGCGCCAATATTGACACCACGTATTTGGACGAATACATCAATATCACCGATAGTGGCCTATCGGGCGACCCGTTGCGCTATTCGCTAGCGGGCAACTATTACGGCCGTGGCACGCTCGCGGCACGCTTGAAATCAAACGCCACCTTGAGCTGGGACTACAACGAATGGGGCGCAAGCTGG
>JANNYO010000195.1:0-15118 GCA_031410115.1 Rhodanobacteraceae bacterium
ATGCTTACGGACAATGCCCACGGTTGCCTTGCGTGCTGAAATTTTCCACCTGGGTCGGTGGCGATATGGACGGTAATCCAAATGTGGGCGCCGCAACGATTGAATCGACGCTGGCGCATTTGCGTGGCCAAATTTTGGAGCGCTACCGCTCGGAAGTATTGACGTTGGCGCGTATTTTGAGTCAGTCGAGCGAGCGCGTTGCGGTCAACCCAGCGCTGATTGCGCGAGTGGCGCACTATCGTGTTTTGTTGCCGCGTGCGTCGGTTAATGCCCGCTATGGCGATATGCCGTATCGCCAGCTGCTAACGCTGATGGCCGCGCGCCTGCACAACTCGCATAAAGCGCGTCTGCCAGGGTATTTGCAAGCCGCAGAATTTGCCGCTGATTTACAGCTGATTGCATCCAGCCTGCGCGAACATAAAGGCATTCATGCCGGTTTGTATCCGCTTGCGCAGCTGCAGCGGCGGCTGGATTGCTTTGGTTTTCACTTCGCAAGATTAGATCAGCGGCAAGATTCGCGGGTGCATGCGCGCGCCCTGGCTGAGCTGTTGACTGACCCAGATTGGCCGACGCGTGAAACCCAGGCGCGCGCGCTGGTGCTGGATGCCGTTCTGGCCGGAAAACGCAGCCTGCGCCGCGCCGTGGCAGAACCTGCGCGCAGTGTGGTGGCGGTGTTTAAAAGCTTAAGCACGCAGCGCACACGCTTTGGTGCGAACGCACTTGGGCCTTACATTATCAGTATGACGCGCGACTATTGCGATGTGCTCAGCGTGCTTGCACTTGCCGACTGCGCCGTACGCGCAAGCTCAAGCGCGTTGGACGTGGTGCCATTGTTTGAGACCGTGGATGATTTACGCGCCGCCGTAGTGGTGATGCGTCAGCTGTTTGAGCACCCGCACTATCGCGCACATTTAGCCGGGCGCGGTGATCAACAAATGGTGATGCTGGGCTATTCCGACAGCAGCAAAGATGGTGGCTTATTGGCGTCGCGCTGGGCGCTGCAACGCGCACAAGTAGAGCTAATGGATTTGGCAAATGCCGCTGGCATTGCGCTGACGTTTTTCCACGGGCGCGGTGGCTCGGTCAGCCGGGGTGGTGGCAAAACCGAGCGCGCAGTGAACGCCGCACCGCGTGGTTCGGTGCAGGGCCGCCTTCGGCTAACCGAGCAGGGCGAGGTAATCCACCGAAAATACGGCATGCGTGCGCTGGCAATCCGCAATCTAGAACAGGCGACGTCCGCCGTGCTGCGGGCCACATTGCGGCCCCGCGCACCAGAGCCGCGCGAAGAAAAATGGCGCGAAATGATCGGCGTGATGAGTGCCGCAAGCAGCGCCGCTTACCGCGCCCTGGTTTACGGCGAGGGGCTGCAAAATCCCCAGGCCGGCGCTGATTTCGTCGAATATTTCCGTTTGGCGACACCGATTGATGTGATCGAACGCATGCGCATTGGTTCGCGTCCGGCCCGGCGCGGCGGCGGCGGTTTAGAAAATTTGCGCGCCATTCCTTGGGTGTTTGGCTGGGCGCAAACACGCTGCGGACTCAGCGCTTGGTATGGCGTTGGTGCGGGTTTGCAGGCGGGAATTGCGCAGTTTGGTCTAGAGGCGGTGCGTGAAATGGCGCGCGACTGGGCATTTTTTGACACCTTAATTGATGATGTGGAAATGGTGCTGGCTAAAGCTGACATTGATATTGCGCGGGTGTATTCCGAGCTTGCCGGGCCGCTGCACACGCAGTTTTTCCCGCGCATCGCGGCTGAGTTTGCCGCCACGTTGCAAAGCGTGCTGGCGATCAAAGATGCCGCTGAAGTGTTGAGCAGGGATCGCCGCTTAGCGCTGTCGATCCGCTTGCGTAACCCTTATGTAGACCCACTCAGTTTGATGCAGGTGGATTTACTAAAACGCTGGCGCGCCGCCGGGCGGCCTGAGGATGCGCTATTTCGTGGGCTGCTGAGTACCGTCAATGGTATTGCGCAGGGTTTGCAGAATACCGGGTGATTAGGATTCGTTATTAAGTCGTGGGTTTACGCAGCGTAAAAATTCCTAGCGTCCGCGTCCGGTTCATTCACCAACACGGCAAATGAGTCATAACGCATCACGAAGGTTGCGGTCACATGCTTCGACAGGCTCAGCACGAACGGGTTTCTGCGTGTGCAAAATTGAGAACCGTTCGCCCTGAGCTTGTCGAAGGGCAGAGCTGTAAGCGTGCTAACGGAGTCTCGCCGTCAGGCGACACGGCAGATGAGTCTCGCCGTCAGGCGACACGGCAGATGAGTCTCGCCGTCAGGCGACACGGCAGATGAGTCAGGCATTCCTTGACAAAAAGCAGCAGATTCAGCCTAAACCCATGCTTGACGGCTTCCCTGCCCTACACTCCGTCACTCACGTTTACACGCCCACTTAAATATGTCGACTTACATTTTTGCAACCGCCGTGGATTTGCATGCTCAAGGCTGAATCTCTGGCAAAACGCTATGGTGCGCGCACGGTGGTGCGGGATTTTTCTTGCAGCGTTCGCCCCGGCGAAATCGTTGGCCTTTTGGGCCCAAACGGCGCGGGTAAAACCACCTGCTTTTATATGATCGTTGGCTTAGTTCGGCCAAACTCAGGCAAAATTTCGCTGGATGGCAAAGACGTCACGCATTTGCCGATGCATGCGCGGGCGCTGGCGGGTATCGGTTATTTGCCGCAAGAGGCAAGCGTGTTTCGCAAGCTCAGCGTTGCCGACAACATCCGTTTGGTGCTGGAGCTCAATCCGCGTTTAAATGCTAAGCAGCGCGGCACAGAACTGGATCGCTTGCTGGGCGAGCTGCAAATTGAACACATTGCCGATTCGCTCGGCATTTCTTTAAGCGGCGGTGAGCGCCGACGCGTGGAAATTGCGCGGGCGCTAGCGGCGCACCCGAAGTTTATTTTGCTGGACGAGCCATTTGCCGGCGTCGACCCCATCAGCGTCGGGGAGATCCAAAAAATTGTGCAGCAGCTTAAAAAGCTCGGCATCGGCGTGCTGATCACGGATCACCATGTGCGGGAAACTTTAGGCATTACCGATCGCGCGTACGTGCTCAATGATGGCGTGGTACTGGCCGAAGGCAAGCCAGACGTATTGACCGAAAATCCGAAGGTGATTGAAGTGTATTTGGGACAAAGCTTTCGCTTATAGCCATGCTGGACTTTGATTTTCATCCCTATTTGTTCATCTTCGAACTGGCGATTTTAGGGTTTGGCTTTTTTTTGGCTGCATTATTGTTAGGTGACGTACTAAAACAACGGCGGGCACCGGCAAGCACGGCGGCGTGGCTATTAATTTTAGTCTTATTGCCATACTTTGGCGTATTTTTATACTTGCTGTTTGGCGCACGCAAGTTGGCCCGTCCAAGAAATAGGCTTGGCCGATTGCCAGCGGCGGACTACCCGGAAGTCGATGAAACATCGGCGCACCCGTTGGATTTATTACTGCGTGGCTTGGGCGTTGCGGGCGCGGTGGATGGCAGTCAAGTGCAGGTCCACACTAGCCCGGAGCATGCGCTGGAATCATTGCTGGCATTGATTCGCTCGGCGAATGCGCGGGTGTTGATGGATATGTACGATTTATGCGACGACGATGTTGGCGTGCAGATTTTCGCCGCGCTGACCGAGCGTGCGAGCGCGGGCATTGAGGTCAAAATCTTGGTCGATGATATTGGCTCGTTCGCGCTGCGCTCGGCGTCGGCGCGGGCGCTGCGGGCTGCAGGCGGGCAGCTGGTGCGGTTTCGTCCGGTCACCCGACTTCTGGCGCTGCGGGTTGCGAATCTGCGTAACCATCGCAAAATTGTGGTTATTGATGGCATGCATGCATGGACCGGCGGGCGCAATATTGCGGCAAGCTATCTAAGCGCATTGACCCATTCCCTCGCTTGGCAGGATTTTAGTTTTACGCTGGCCGGGCCTGCGGCGCGTGCGCTGGAAAATATTGCGATCTCCGACTGGCAATTTGCCACTTCAGAACGGCTTAGTACTTCTCAGCAAGCCATGGCGCCAGCGACGTTGGGATGCGCCGCAATTGCAGTTGGCGAAACGACAAACGAATCCAGCGGCAGTGCGCGCGTGCAGATTGTTCCGAGCGGCCCGGATGTGCGCGATGACACTTGGCACAGCGCGCTGTTGGCAGCGTGTTTTACTGCGCAGCGCAGGCTATGGCTGGTCAGCCCGTATTTTGTACCCGACGAAGCGCTGCAAAACGCCATTGCGCTGGCGGCCAGGCGCGGCGTTGAGGTCTACATTATCGTGCCCAAGCGCTCAGACAACCGAATTGTTGATTGGGTACGCACAAATTATTTGCGCGAATTGAGCCACTGCGGCGCGCAGGTTTTTTTCTATGCGCCGCGCATGCTGCACGCAAAACTGATGTTAGTTGACGATACCGCAGCGGCGGCCGGCACCGCGAATTTGGACGCGCGCAGTCTGTTTCTAAACTACGAAGTAATGACGCTCTTTTATTCGCACGCTGAAATTGCTGCTGTGGGTGCCTATGTGCGCGCGCTGTTGCCCGAGTGCACGCAGCACGTCAAACGTGTGGGTTGGCTACGCGAGACGTTGAGCGCACCTTTGCGCCTGTTGGCACCTTTGCTCTAATCACAACTTGCTTTAATCACGACCGATATGAATTTAAATCCGCAACAATACGCCGTGTTCGGCACGCCGATCCAGCATTCGCTGTCGCCCAAAATCCATGCTGCGTTCGGCACGCAGTGTGGCATCGCGTTGGACTACCGGGCGATTGCCGCGAACACCGACGGTTTTCCATCCGCGTTGGCAGCGTTTGTGGCCCAAGGTGGCGTGGGCGCGAACGTTACCCTGCCGTTGAAAGCGTTTGCGCTTTCGCAGTGCGCGACGCTCGATGCACAGGCAACGCGCGCGGGTGCGGTGAATACGTTGATCCGCAGCGCCAAAGCTTGGCACGGCGCGAATACCGACGGCATCGGCTTGGTGCGTGATTTAACGCAGCGCCATCAGCTTGCTTTGCCTGGCCGGCGGCTGTTGCTAATTGGCGCGGGCGGCGCGGCGCGTGGGGTGCTCGGGCCGCTGCTAGATGCGGGTGTAGTTGCTGTGGTGATCGCCAACCGCAGCTTGGAAAAAGCGCAGGCGCTGGCGGATCAATTTGCCGCCCAGGCTTGCGCTTTGACGCAGTTGCCCGCCCAAGGCGCGTTCGATTTAATCGTGCACGCCAGCAGCGCTGGGCACGGCGAATTTAGTCTGCCTAGCTGGCCGGCGTCGTTGGTACAAACCGGCACGGCCCTGGTGGATTTAAGCTACGGCCTAGCGGCAAAACCTGCGCTGGCATGGGCTGGCGAGCTGGAAATTCAAGCCGTCGACGGTCTGGGCATGTTGATTGAACAGGCGGCCGAGGCGTTTTATCTTTGGCATCACGCCCGCCCCGACACTGCCGCGGTTTGGGGTATGTTGCGGGCTGATTTTTAGGGGAATACGTGCGATGGACACCAGCCTAGTTGCCAATCCGCTGTCGCAATTCGCGCTTGCCGCTGGCTTGGCGTGGGCCAGCGGTTTGCGCCTGTATGCGGTTTGCTTTGCCCTGGGCATGCTGAGCTATTTCCAAGTGCTCAACTTGCCCGGCCAGCTGGGTGTGCTGGCGCATCCGTGGGTACTCACCGCTAGCGGCCTGCTGTGTGTGGGTGAATTTATTGCCGACAAAGTGCCCGCGTTTGATTCGCTTTGGGATGCGTTGCATACATTTATTCGCGGCCCAGGCGGCGCGATGCTGGCGGCGTTGGCAGTGTCAAACGGCGCGAATGGCGAGGCGACACAAATCATTGCGGCCCTGCTCGGCGGCACCCTTGCAACCGGCGCACACCTTACGAAAGCGGGCACTCGCGCACTGGCAAATCATTCGCCTGAGCCGTTCAGCAACTGGGGCTTGAGCGCCGGTGAAGACGTTGCCAGTTTAGGTATCGTCTGGCTGGCTTGGCAGCATCCGGCGCTTTTTTGTGTGGCTCTCGTGGCGTTTGTCGCACTAATGATTTGGGCGCTGCCAAAATTGTGGCGCTTGATTCGGGCGACGTTGCGGCGCTTGCGCGTTTGGATCAAATCATCAGGGGCAACGTATGAGTAGCAGCGATATCGCACTCGACATCAGTATTTTAGGCGCCAGCGGTTTCGGCGGCGGCGAGCTGATGCGCATCTTACTGACGCATCCAAACGTGCAGCGCGTAAGTGCAATTTCGCGCTCACACGCGGGCAAGCCGATTGCTGCAATCCATCCGCATTTGCGTGTAGGCCTGCAGGCTAAGTTTACCGACACGCTGGATTTTCCCGCGATGCATCAGTCTAAACACCCGGTTTTGTTCGCCGCCCTACCGCACGGCGAATTCGCAAAGATCTGGCCCGAGCTCTGCGCGCAGCTACCAGCCAACGCCGTCGTGATTGATTTGTCCGCCGATTTTCGCCTGCGCGATGCGGCCGCGTTTGCCGCAGCGTACGGCTACGCACATCCATGCCCGGAGTTTCTGCCGAGCTTTGTTTACGGCCTGCCCGAGGCCAATATTTCGCCTTTGCGCGGCGCAACACGCATTGCCAATCCGGGCTGTTTTGCCACCGCGATTGCACTCGCGCTGCTGCCACTGACAACGTTGCGCGCAGATGTTGGGCGCATCCACATCAGCGCGGTGACGGGCTCATCCGGCTCTGGCGCGCAGCCTAGCGCGGGCACGCATCACCCGAGTCGTGCGCACGATTTTCGTGCCTATAAAATTTTGGCGCACCAGCATGAAAGTGAAATTCGCGCCTGTTTGACGGCCGCGGCGCAGCAATCTGGAAATCCTGTTGGAAAGGGCGCGCCAAATTTCAGTTTGGTGCCGCACTCAGCGCCGATGGTGCGCGGCATTTTCGCCACCTGTCAGTTTGAGCTGGGCGCCCTGCCCGAATTGCTACTGATCAACGCCTACCAGCAGCACTATCAACACGCACGCTTTGTTTGCGTAATCAACGAATCACCGCGCGCAGCGGCACTTGCAGGCAGTAATTTTTGCGAACTTTCGATCCACATTGCAGACGGTACCGTCGCGCTGCTGTGCGCGATTGATAACTTGGGCAAAGGCATGGCCGGGCAAGCCGTGCAAAACATGAATCTAGCGCTCGCCCTGCCGGAAGGTGCGGGTTTAATGGCGGCGGCGGTGTTTCCGTGATTGCAAACCCAGCATTCGCTTGCACTGCCCAGCCAAACGCGCACATCATCAAATTGAACTAACTAAAGTAGACGTTATGAACCTAACAGCCTTATCGCCACTTGATGGCCGCTACCACGATAAAATCGCCGAATTGGCACCCATTTTTAGCGAGTTTGGCCTGATCAAACGCCGGGTGCGGGTCGAGGTCGAGTGGCTGATCGCGCTTGCCAATACGCCAGAAATTATCGAACTGCCGGAATTCAAACTGATCGCCAAGTCCGAATTGCGCGGTTTGGTCAACAATTTTAGCGTCGAGGATGCGGCGGCAATCAAAGCCATCGAAAGCCGCACCAATCACGACGTGAAAGCGGTGGAGTATTGGCTGAAAGATAAGCTGAATGATGACAGCGCACTGAGCGCCGCGCGCGAATTTGTGCACTTCGCACTGACCAGCGAAGATGTTAATAACCTAGCTTATGCGCTGATGCTAAAAGATGCACGTGTCGATGTTTTAATGCCGGCTTTAGATGGCCTGATAGCGACGCTAGCTGCGATGGCGCAGCAGCATAAAGGCGCGGCGATGCTATCGCGCACGCACGGGCAAACGGCAAGCCCAACCACCCTTGGCAAAGAGCTTGCCAACGTTTGGCACCGGCTGACCCGGCAACGAACGCAGCTCAGCCAAATCGCCATGCTGGGCAAATGTGCGGGTGCGGTTGGCAACTACAATGCCCATGCGATTGCCTATCCAGAGGTGCGCTGGCCGATCGTTGCAAAGGCTTTTGTGGAATCGTTAGGTTTAGAACATAATCCGCTGACCACGCAAATTGAACCGCATGATTTCATTGCTGAATTATCCGATGTCATGCGCCGCATCAACACCATCCTGATTGATTTCGCGCGTGACACCTGGAGCTATATTTCGTTAGGCTATTTCAAGCAATCCACAGTCGCTGGCGAAGTAGGTTCCTCGACCATGCCGCACAAGGTCAACCCGATTGATTTTGAAAACGCCGAGGGCAATTTTGGTTTGGCAAATGCGCTGTTCCAGCATTTTTCCGAAAAGCTGCCCATTTCGCGCATGCAGCGTGATCTGACCGACTCAACCGTATTGCGTGCCTTGGGCACTGGTTTTGGCCACAGCCTAATTGCCTTCAAAGCGCTGCAAAAAGGCCTGGGGAAATTGACCGTCGACGAGACGCGGCTGGCGGGCGATTTAGACGCCGCCTGGGAGGTGTTAGCCGAGGCGATTCAAACCGTGATGCGTCGCCATGGCCTGAGCAACCCGTATGAACAGCTAAAAGCGCTCACACGCGGCAGTAAAATCGACGCGCAAAGCACGCGCGCGTTCATCGCAACGCTGCAGCTGCCGAGTGACGCGAAGGCCAGGCTGATGGCGCTAACTCCGGCTGGGTACACCGGCCTTGCGGCGGAACTTGTCAACCGACACCTGTCGGCAAACCCATAAAACTGAACAGTTGAGCCCCGCACCACGTAACACCGACGAAATTTGCCCCGTGCACATTGCTTGACGGCTTGGCTTTCGGCATCATTCGCGCTCTTGAAATGGTTATGTAGCTCAGACGGTTAGAGCGCGGCACTCATAATGCTGAGGTCGGTGGTTCGATTCCACTCATAACCACCAACTCATAAAACCATTTCGCCGCAACAGCCGGTATGCAGCTCAAGTTTATTCGTCAAGATTTTTAAAGCACGAATCGTCAAGATTTTTTAAAGCACGAATCGTCAGGATTTTTAAAGCACGAATCTGCGACGTGACAACTTCCGCGCAATCTGCGCACTAAAAATGCAATGAGCCATGTCGGTTATAGCCCAACAACACCTGTCAACACCGATCGTCGATATTTTCAAGTGCTTCACCTTTGAAGCGGCGCACCGATTACCCAATTTACCTGCGACCCACAAATGTTCGCGTCTGCACGGGCATTCTTTTCGCGTTGAGCTGCATTTGCGCGGGCCTTTGCTACAGCCAGAGAATTGGGTGATGGACTTTGCCGACGTCAAAGCCATCTTCAAACCGATTTACGATCAGCTTGACCACAATTATCTCAATGATATCAATGGCTTGGAAAACCCAACCAGTGAACAAATCTCGGTCTGGCTGTATCAAAAATTGAAAACTTTATTGCCCTTACTCAGCAAAGTCGTGGTGCATGAAACCTGTACTGCGGGCTCGAGTTTTACTGGGCTTCCAGCCGAGATTTGAAACTTCAGCACGAGACTTTGGAAAATGAGCATCGAGCGCAATGCACCATGCCCCTGTGGCAGCGGTAAGAAGTACAAAAAATGCTGTTGGCTGGTAGAACAGTCGAAAGTGCGCTTTTTTGAACCGAGCGTTTCCGGAAGCCTTGGGCTGGATCGGAAACGTCTGATCGAGCGAATGATCGACTGGGCAGCGCAACGATTTCGCTCGCAAATCGAAGCGTCTTGGCGCGAACTGAGTCGGGCGTTTGCGCCAGACGAAGTTGCGCTATTGACGCAAAATATGGACGCCAGCAGTGGCTTGGCGGTGCTGTCTACGGACTACTTCTGCCATAGTTTTAACACGATGTATCGTGACGTCGAAACGACACCACTGCGCCACTTTTTGGCGCATTCTGGCCCAATGGCGAGCACGGACCGCGCCTTTTTTGAACGCCTAGAGCGATCCAATTTGCGTGCGTTCCGAGTCGTTGGCGTTGCCTTGGACAATATCGAGATTGTCGATCTAATCGCGCGCACCGGCCCGCGCATGCGCGTGTTTTGTTCGGCTTCTTTCTTTGCCCCGCAAAATCGAATTGTTGCACGCTTAATCGAGGCAAATGACCGCCTCGAATTTGCCATGGTGTTGCACTTGAATATATTTAATACAAAAGACGTGCAGGACACCTTTAAGGACGAGCTCAAGCAGGACCCGACATACCTCGCATTAAATTCAATCCAAACCGGCAAGCCCATTCGGGGCAGGGATCAAGATTTGGCTCGGGAAATGGTTCAAGAAATGCTCGAAAATCCTGACGAGTTTGGCTCGGTGTCAAACCAGTTGGAACAGGTAATGGCGGAGGCCTTGGAGCGAACTCTATACAGTCTTTGGCTCGACGACTTGCTGATTGATCTAGAAAAACCGCGAATGGTTTTCGCTGGCACTGGCGAGGCCATTGCCCTGCACGAGGATGACTACGACGTGCTCGACCACCCGGCACTGCTGCGAATTTTGCGCACACAGACGGATGTTGATCTTCCCGTCGTCCCCATGCCCAGCTCCGCCATGCGTGCCACCTTGGTTGACGGCAAAATTCCAGAGATGGGGCGCCCACGCAGCACCATCAATTTTGATGGCGCGCACAAACTCAGCCTGTTCCACCCCACCAAAGGCCTACATTTAGAAGGCAAAACATGGTTCGATGGCATCGCAGGCAACACCGTACGGTTTCGCCAAACGCGCGTTACTTACCCCGGCGACGCATTGTCCAGCGCACCAAACGTGGCCTCGATTAGTGCGCAAGCCTCTAAGAAAAGCACGCTCGATCAAGCTGAATTGATGAAAAGCCCCGAGCTCCAAAACGCGGTGATTGCCCTAGTCAAAAAGCAATATGCGACTTGGACTACAGATCAGATTCCGGCGCTCAAACACAAAACCCCAAAGCAGCTGATGAGCACTAAACCCGGCCGCGACAAAGTGCGCGAACTATTATTTAGTTACGAACAAGGATCAGGCTCCGCAGACCTCGGAATTCCGATTGACTATCAGTTTTTGTGGGATGCCTTGGGGTTGCTGCGGGTGGAATAGCCTGCGCAACGCGTCGAGTGGTTCAACAATCAAATGATGCAGTAATGGGGCTCGCGGTTTAGTGACCATTTCCGCCAACATCAGCGCATCGACATTATCCGTTTTTGCCAGTTGACTCTTTTTGCCGTATCGCCTTCCGGCGAGACTCTCTTTGCCGTATCGCCTTCCGGCGAGACTCTTTTTGCCGTATCGCCTTCCGGCGAGACTCTTTTTGCCGTTTTGCCTTCCGGCGAGACTCGCAGGACTAACGCCGGGCTTCAGAGCCGCCGTTCAATCGCATAGTTTGCCAAGGTGCGCAGTGTTTCAGCGCTTGCACCCAGCGGCTCGATCGCTGTGAGCGCGCGCTCTTTTAACTCAATGCAGCGGCGCTTACTGGCATCTAGGCCAATGGCGGCGGGATATGTGGGCTTGCCGCGTTCGATATCAGAGCCCTGCGGCTTGCCAATGACGCTGGTGTCGCCTTCAACGTCTAAAATATCGTCGTGAATTTGAAAAGCAAGGCCAAAGTGATTGCCGTAGTTTTCCAATGCATCAATTATTGCAGGATCGGTGCACAGCGCGGCATCGCTGCCGAGCATGACTGCCGCAGTAATCAACGCGCCGGTCTTGTGCGCGTGCATGCGATCAAGCTCGTTGCAGTTAAGATGCGCACCGACACTGGCCAAATCGATCGCTTGCCCGCCGGCCATGCCGTTGGGCCCGCAGGCCAGCGCTAGGCGCATCACCATGCGCGATTTCGCCGGTTCTGAAAGCGGCACGGCGCGCGCCAATACTTCAAAGGCCATCGCCTGCAGTGCGTCACCGGCTAAAATCGCAATCGCTTCACCATAGGCAATATGACACGTTGGTTTGCCTCGGCGCAGGGCGTCGTTGTCCATCGCGGGCAAATCATCGTGAATTAACGAATAGGCGTGAATCATTTCCACTGCCACTGCGGGCGCATCAAGCGCGTCTAAATCCACGCCGAGTGCGCTGCCTGCGGCGTACACCAGCAGTGGGCGCATGCGTTTGCCGCCACCCAACGTGGCGTAACGCATGGCTTCAAAAAGCTTGGAAGGGGTCAACTCACCCTGCGGTAGTGCCAGTGTAAGTGCGGCTTCGGCGCGGTTTTGTAGTGAACTTAAGTACCGCACGACAATTTTTGCTGGGCGTCAGTTATCAGCACTAAGGCGTTTGCACATTGCCAAGCTCAAAGGGCACGCGTGCGCCATTTTCCCGAGATCCAATTTCGCTCGCTCCTTTTAACAGCAGCTCAACTTTCAGCTGTGCTTGCTCAAGCGATGTCTTGCAGGTTTCGTACAGCGCCATGCCGCGTTCGAAACTGTGCACGCTGTCGTCCAAGCTCAAGCCGCCATGCTCCATTTTCCCGATGAGTGCTTCTAGTTCTGTCAGAGACGTCTCAAACGTATCCACGCCGGATACTTCCGCTGCTGAAGGTGACTTGCCCGTTTTGCTGGTTGACGGAGTGCTCATGCTCGGATTCGCAATTTACTAACGTTGCTAACAATAGCGGAATTTAGTTAGGTCGTCTAGTTGTTATGAACCAACCGAGTTGTATGCAGCAATAGCCAAGCGCTGAAGCGCGCGCTGGTACAAATGCCGACGACGCACGCGATTTCACCGGTGTCTGAATATGCCAATAAAATCAGGCGTTTGCGCTGCCAGGGTGGTATCCGTTGTTGCTGCAAAATATCTTTAATCGCAGTGCTGTGCGCGCGCCCATTATTTCCCAATCGACCCGGCAGTTGCATGCGTTCGCCGCCGCGCCGCTGGTGCACTAACCATACGCTGCTTGCAACTTCATCTGACAATCGCTCAAAGCTTAGGCTGCCAAAGCCCGGCAAATTGAGCGGCGTATGCGCGTGCCAGGTGCAGGGCGCAAACGGTGCGGGCACTTCTTTTTGTTTTTCAAAGTACAGGCAATCATTAAATCGACGTACAAAAAACGTATCCTGCGCGCCGCTGTGGTCAGTCTTTTTAACGACCACCCGCGCTTCACCGACAGCAGTTGTTTGCCGTGTCGCCTGTACGGCCGGATTTGTGCCATGGGCGAGCGCTAACGTCGCTTTTTCTAGCTCGGGTGAATGCACGTCAAACCTGGCGAGCCACGCACGCAAAATCCAGGGGCGAAGCGCGGTTTGCTCTAAGTGGAGCGGGCTAATCGCCAGCACACGCGCGTCCAAAGTCAAGCAGCGCGCCAGGCCGCGCGCGGCCTGTGCTTCTAGAAGCGCGCGATCCAGCCGCGATTGCGCGGCAAACTTACCCAAATTTTTTACCGCGTCCGGATAGAGTGCAGATAGATCCGGCAGCAATCGCCGCAGCCGGTTGCGCTGAAATTGCGCTTCAGTATTGCTCGGGTCTACAACCCAACTTAGGCGGTGGCGCTCGGCGTAGGCGCAAATTTGCGATTTCGCAATCGTCAGCAGCGGCCTGCCTAATAAAAAATCCCGGCGCACACTTAAAGCATTCATAGCGACTGCGCCGCGCGGGCCAGCGCCACTCAGGATTTTCATAAGCACCGTTTCGGCCTGATCCAACTGATGGTGCGCGGTCAAAAGTAAAACATCCGGGCCGGTATGCTCGGCGATTGCGCGATAGCGTGCGCGCCGTGCCGCATCTTCAAGGCCGGTACCACAAAGGTGCACCTGGACTTTTAACACCGTAATGTCAAAGCCCAAAGCTGTCGCAAACTGGCGGCAGTGATCGGCCCACTCTGAACTCGCGGCATTTAAACCGTGATCTACATGGATCAATTCAATGTCATGACGCGCCGAAGTCTCGCCGATCAGGCGACACGGCAGACTAGTAAGCTTTGCGAACGCATGCACCAACACACTGGAATCCAAGCCGCCCGAGTATGCAATCGCCACGCGATTCACCCGTGCAAGCGCGCACCACAGTGAAAGCCATTGCTGTAAAACCAGCGTAATTTCACAGCTTTGCTTGCTCCCGGCGGCGATTGCTGGCGTTGCGTCAGTGAACTGAAGGGTAATCAAGCGTAATTTTTGCCTTGTTTTCGCAGTTTTTAGCGGGTTTTCTTCGCAACTTGGGAACCTAGCACTTCCCAAATGTGTCTTTATTTCAGACACTTATTACCAATTTGCTAGAAATGGCCTTAACTTTAACCATTATGCGTCATCCATTGCCCCGAATTCTCCATAACATTCTGATCGGCCTGACTGCGCTGGCGCTGGTGAACACCGCATTGGCAGCGGCGATCTACAAATTCCGCGATCGTCGGGGCGTTATCAATTACACCAATATTTTGCCCAAGGGCGTCACCCCGCAAATCGTGATGGTGTACTGCCCGGCCTGTGATCCGACCAGCAAAGTTGACTTCAGCCATGTCAGCCTGAAAACCACCGATTTTGGCCCGCATATCCGCAGCGCAATTGCGAGAAACCCGGTTGACGAAGCGTTGGTGCGCGCCATTATTCAGGCGGAAAGCGCCTATAACCCTTACGCGCTGAGTAAATCGGGCGCGCAGGGCTTGATGCAGCTCATGCCACCGACCGCCGCCCAATATGGCGTCAGCGATTCCTACGATGCGCAGCAAAACATCAACGGTGGCGTGGCGTATTTGCGCTTTTTACTGGATATGTTTGACGGCGATGTGCGACTGGTCAGCGCCGCCTACAACGCCGGTGAGAACAACGTTTTAAAATATGCTGGCGTGCCCCCTTTTGCCGAAACGCAGGTCTATGTCCAGCGCGTTGGTCAGCTGTATTTGCGCTACCGCAATGAAATCGCCGCGCGTGATGCCAAACCGGTAGCAGCGCCGGTTTTGCCAGTGCCTGCGGCGGCGGTCATTGCTACGACGGCAAAAACGTCCAGCACAAACCTTACAACTCAGGCTCCGACAACTGCAGCACGCGCGGTTGCGGCGAGCATTGTCGGTGCCGCGACGGGCAATAAATAGCGGTGCAGAACGCTCAAGCGGTATCAACGTTGGCGCTGACGCAAGCGCTAATTAGCAAGCCATCGGTCACACCCAATGACGCCGGCTGCCAAGATTTGGTCGCCGCCCAGCTAGCGCCACTCGGCTTTGCGATCCATGATTTGCAGTTTGAGGAAACGCGCAATCTGTGGGCCAGTCATGGTCACGGTGCGCCGGTGTTTGCCTTCGTTGGACATACCGACGTCGTGCCAACCGGGCCGCTCGATCAATG
>JANNYO010000196.1:0-7232 GCA_031410115.1 Rhodanobacteraceae bacterium
GCTGGATTTTTCCCTGTACGTAGCGTTTTTCCCGCAACTCGTTGCCGGCCCAATCGTGCGCTTTAGCGATTTTTATCCGCAGTTGGGGCGAAATCTGCGCGCTGATGTGTCGCAGTTTGGCAGCGGCATTGCTCTGATCGTGATTGGTTTATTTGCAAAAATCGTGGCAAGTGACAGCGTGTTTGCACCAACGAGCGATGCGCTTTTTTCCGCAACTTCAGCGCCGGATTTTTGCAGCGCATGGCTTGCGGCCATGGCGTTTAGCGGTCAGATTTTTTGCGATTTCGCCGGCTATTCGCTATGCGCAATTGGTGCCGCGCGTGCACTTGGCTTTTGGCTGCCGGATAATTTTAATGCGCCCTACGCGGCAATCGGATTCAGTGATTTTTGGCGGCGCTGGCATATTTCGTTGTCTAGCTGGCTGCGCGACTATCTCTACATTCCACTGGGCGGCAATCGTTTCGGCGCAACACGGCTGTATGTCGCGTTGAGCCTAACCATGCTGCTTGGCGGGCTTTGGCATGGTGCAGCCTGGACTTTTGTCATATGGGGCGGGTTGCATGGTTGCTATTTAGTTATCGAGCGCATGCTGCAGCCGCACTTAACGCGGCTTTACGCGCGTCAAATTGTGCCCGCACAGCGCTTGCTTCGCGCCCTTGCATGGCTGTCAACGGTAGCGCTTGTGATGCTGGCGTGGGTGTGGTTTCGTGCCAGCGATAGCGCCCAAGCAATTGCGATCAGTGCGGCGATGCTGACACCCACAGTGCCGATGATTGGCGCGATCACGCCGGGTGCGAAACTGATGGCCTGTGGTTTTATCTTGTTAATTGCCTGCCAGCTCGGCGAACGGCGCCAGCAAATTTTGTCGCGCATATTGACGCTTCCGCCGCTGATACTTGGGCCGTTGTTAGCTCTTTTGCTCAGTGCAATTGTGCTTTCCCCGGGCAACGCCCGGGCGTTTATCTATTTTCAGTTTTAGTGATGCAATCTCAATTCCCGCTAACACACGCCGCAAAAAATTGGCTATTGACGTTGATAATTGCAGCCTTAGGCTGCGCGCTTCTGTGTGGATTCGCTGAAACCTATCGGCGCAATCAGGGCCATACGCCCAGCGTTCGGGATGATCTGGATCTGTGGGCGCTGGAACGTGCGCGCGTCGATGCGGCGGGCGATCAAGCGATTGCAATCTTAGGCACCTCAAGAGTGCTGTACGGCCTGGACCCCACTGTTTTGGCGGTTGCATTGCCCGGGAAAGTGCCGGTAATGCTCGCCGTCAACGGCGCGTACCCGTTAGCGGCGTTGGCGGACTTGGCGGCTGACCCACGTTTCACCGGTACCGCTTTTGTTGATATCGATGCGCGCGGCTTGGCCCGCTATTACCGCGATATGCAGGCACCCCAGGTGCATCATTTCGCGCAAGGTTTTGCCGGCTTTGGCACCGGCCCGAGTGCAGCGCTGCAGCGGCGACTGTTAAGTCAATGGCAAATAAAAATGGTGATCGCCGACAGTGATTTCGGTTTGATCGCAAGCCTGACGCGCAAATTTTTTGCCGCACCCGCGCCACAACCGCGTCATGCCACGCTTGCGCCAAATCGGGCGGGGTTTTTGGACTTTCAAACGCCAGGCATCAATATCGCGGCGATGGCAGATAATTTCGCCGCCGGCGTGCACAGCGACTATATCGGGCACCCACCACCGCCAATCAGCCAATGGTTAGCAGATTTGCAGGACGTGGCGCACGATTTAGCCGCAATTCGCGCACGCGGCGGCAAGGTAGTGTTTTTTTGCTCGCCCACCAGTGGCGCGCATCTAGCCGCCGACGAACAGGGCTATCCACGCAAAATCTATTGGGATCGTTTCGCAAGCGAAATCGCCGTCGCCAACGGCGCAAAAGCGATTTATGCCGCTGATGTGCCCGCGCTAGCAGCAGTCTTACTGCCAGACAGCTCGCATATTGATCGGCGTGATCGCGCTGCGTTTAGCAATGCGGTGGCGCAATTGTTGCGCTGAATCGAATTTCGGGGAACGTGTTTGCCAAAGCACGCTCATACTTTCAACGCCAGCAGCACAATATCGGAATACGCGAAAAGCGCCGCATCGTGCGTAACTAGGCGCAGCGGCTCGGTGAGCGCTTGGGCGATCAAGATTCGGTCGAAAGGATCGCGATGATGTGCCTTAAGTGCGTCGACACAGGCCGCGTGTGCGGCACTGATCGCCAACAGTTTGAAGCCCGCCACACTAAACTCTTCGAGCGTGTCAGTGCCTGACATCGACATAGGCAAAGGTGACACCGCGTGCTTAATGCTAATTTCCCAAATGCTAGCGGCGCTGACGTAAACCGCATCGGCATTTAAAATTGACTCGGTGGCACGCGCGACAATGCCGGCTTGACCGATAAATTTGCCGAAAAATATGCCAGGGCGTCGCATCGCAAAAATTCCGTTTGTGCGCTCAGCCTGAGTTCGGTAGCCTCCGCTGATGACCGATGACCGATTAAACGTGCTCAGCACGATCTGCGATTTTATTCGCTATGCAACCAGCCGTTTTAATGAGGCGGGCTTGAGTTTCACGCATGGGTTCGATTCGGGCCTGGATGAAGCAACGTATTTGGTGCTGCATAGCTTGCATCTGCCACACGATATGCCGCCGGCGTATGGTGCGGCGACTTTGCTGAGCGACGAGCGAGCTGAGGTTTTAGCGCGTATTGAGCAACGGTTGTTGCGCACGCCGTTGGCTTACATCACCGGCGAAGCTTGGTTTTCGGGCATGGCATTTAAAGTTGACACGTCGGTGCTAATTCCACGCTCGCCGATTGCGGAGTTGATTGAGAATAGTTTTGAGCCCTGGTTGGGCGCGATTCCAACACGTATTTTGGACATGTGCGCGGGTTCTGGCTGTATTGGTATTGCGTGTGCGGCGCACTTTAGCGATGCCCAGGTGGATTTGGTGGATTTGAGCGAAGACGCGCTGAAGCTGGCAAATTTCAATGTTGCTCAGCATGGGCTAGACGGCCGGGTTGAACTCATCCAGTCGGATTTGTTTAGTGTATTGAAAGGCCGTAAATACGATTTGATCGTCAGTAATCCACCGTATGTAAGTGAGGCGGAAATGCGCACGCTGGCGCCAGAGTTTGCCCATGAACCGGCGGTGGCCCTGGTCAGCGGCAGTGACGGCCTGGACGCGCCGCTGAGTATTTTGGCGGAAGCCAGCCAGTATTTGAATGCCAAAGGCGTGCTGGTGCTGGAAGTGGGGGCGTCCGAGAGCGCGTTGCTTGCTGTGCTACCCGATTTGCCGGGTGAGTGGGTGGAATTTGCGCGTGGCGGCTCCGGCGTGGTGGTGATCAGTGCGCGCGACTTGGCGGCTTATCGCCCGCAGCTCATACGTGCGTTGGCGGAGCGATCCGGTGAGCTGTGATTTGGATCAATAAGCGTTGAATACCTTTGGCAAAATGTTTTCACTCACAACTTTTGGCGAAAGCCATGGCCCGGGAATTGGCTGTGTGATTGATGGTTGCCCACCCGGCATTTTAATTGCGTCGGCGGACTTTGACGCGGACTTGGAACGTCGCGCGACTGGACGCACACGCCACACTTCGCAGCGCAATGAAGCCGACCAGGTTGAAATTTTATCCGGTGTGTTTGAGGGTAAAACGACCGGCACGCCGATTACGCTGCTGATTCGCAATACCGATGCGAAAAGCAAAGATTACGGCGATATCGCCAATAGCTATCGCCCCGGCCACGCCGACTATACCTATCAGATGAAATACGGTCATCGCGACTATCGTGGCGGTGGCCGTTCAAGCGCGCGGGAAACCGCCGCGAGGGTCGCCGCAGCGGTGATTGCTAAGCGCTATTTGCATATGCATTTCAATATTCAAGTGCGCGCTTTTTTGAGTCAGTGCGGTGCTCTGAAGGCGGACGCGTTATGGTCAAGTGCCGATTGGAAAAATATAGATTGGCCATCGGTAGAAGCTAGCCCGCTTTTTTGGCCCAATAGCGCGCAATTGCCAGAACTTGAGGCATATCTGGACGGTTTGCGTAAATCTGGTGATTCCGTCGGTGGCCGCGTCAGTGTGATTGCAGACAACGTGCCGGTCGGTTTGGGCGAACCTTTGTATGGCAAGTTGGATGGGGACTTGGCGGCAGCGCTGATGGGCATCAATGCTGTCAAGGCAGTGGAAATTGGCGATGGTGTCGCGGTTTGCGCACAGCGCGGCAGTGAACACCGGGATGAAATGACGCCGGACGGCTTTTTGAGCAACCACTCCGGTGGCATATTGGGCGGGATTAGCACCGGGCAAAGCCTGATTGCGCATGTTTCTATCAAGCCTACCAGCAGTATTTTGGTGCCCGGACTGAGTGTGCGCAGTGACGCACCCGATCATTTCGTCGCAACCGAGCTAATTACCAAAGGCCGCCACGATCCGTGCGTGGCGATACGCGCGCCAGCAATTGTTGAAGCGATGGTGGCATTGGTGCTGATCGATCATGTGTTGCGCGATCGCGCGCAAAATTTTGGTGTGGCGCGCGTGGCGGCGCTGCGCGGTTAACGTACGCAAGTTAAGCGTAGACAAAAGGAATTCAAATAATGAGTAAGAAATACAATGTTGCCCTAGTCGGTGCAACCGGTGCGGTTGGCGAAACGATGTTGGAAATACTGAAGAGTCGAAAATTTCCAATTGACAACTTGGTACCCTTAGCGAGCGCGAAAAGTGCCGGCTCAAGGGTCAAATTTGGTTCGGAAAGTCTGGTTGCGCGCGACTTAGCGGATTTTGATTTCAAAGGCATTGATATCGCCCTGTTTTCCGCTGGTGGCAGTGTTTCAGCAGTGCATGCGCCGCGTGCGGTGGCGGCGGGCGCGGTGGTGATTGATAACACCTCTGAATTTCGCTACGTGCCAGAGATTCCGCTGGTGGTGGCTGAAGTTAATCCAGAAGCGATTGCCGGGTATAAAACACGGGGGATTATCGCTAACCCCAATTGCTCGACGATGCAAATGTTGGTGGCCCTGGCACCGTTGCATAAAGCTGCTGGGATTACCCGCATAAATGTGTCGACCTATCAATCTGTCAGTGGTGCAGGGCGCTCAGGCATGGATGAATTGGGCAAACAAACCGCTGATTTACTGGCGTTTCGCAAGGTCAAACCGAAAAAGTTTCCGGTGCAAATTGCGTTTAATTTGATCCCGCAAATTGATGTGTTTTTGCCGAACGGCTACACCAAAGAAGAAATGAAAATGGTGTGGGAAACGCAAAAAATTCTGAGCCCGGCAATATTGGTCAACCCAACCTGCGTGCGGGTGCCGGTTTTTTATGGACATGCAGAAGCCGTACACGTTGAGTTTGAGCGTCAATTAAGTGCGGAAGCCGCGCGCGAGCTGCTGAAAAAAGCACCCGGTGTCGAGCTGATTGATGACACCGAAGCCGGGCTATTTCCGACCCCGGTTACCCATGGTGCAGGCAAAGATCCGGTGTTTGTCGGGCGCGTGCGTGAAGGTTTGGCGCATCCTTTTAGCCTAAACCTGTGGATTGTTGCCGATAACATACGAAAAGGTGCTGCATTAAATGCCGTTCAGATCGCTGAGCTATTGGTAAAATCCTATTTGTGATCTATAGTTAGGCGTGTCTTGTAAAGTAGTTTCTAGCTTTGCGTGGGTTGCGGCGAGTCGAATTATCAAATTTGGTTTGGCTCGACTGCTTAGGCAAAACAAATTGCAACCCTAGACTTGACTTTTTTTATCGCTCGCTTATTTTGTTTTACCAAAGTTTTAACGATTCACTTTGTCGAGCTGTTTTGTTGACGGCCCAACATCGAATACACGATCTCTGTTGGTTCGTTTTGTCTAGACAGAACAAACTTGTTTGCGCACTCATTGCCCGTTTCCGGGGAGCCCCATGAAAGCACCGAAGAAAAATTTGATCGCCGCCGCCCTACTTGCCGCGCCCGTTTTTGCAAGCGCCCTTGGTTTGGGTGGCATCAACGTCAAAAGCGGCTTGAACCAGCCGCTCGACGCCGAAATCCCGGTGACGGTGAATTCCCCAGCTGAGCGCGAATCACTGAGCGTTATGTTGGCAAACGCAGATGACTACGCGCGGGTTGGCATTGATGCTTCCAGGCTCAGCGTTCCGGTCGATTTTGCGGTGGCAAAAGACAGTCGCGGGGAAACTATTATTCGCGTCACGACCAAAGAAGCGATTCGGGAGCCGTTTTTGCAACTGCTGCTGCAGGTGAACTGGAGCAACGGCAAGTTATTGCGCGAATACAGTCTGCTGATTGACCCGCCGGTCATGGCGCCCGCATTGCGCGGCAGTCAAGCGGTTTCAGCGCCAGTGAAAGCGCCCGTGCCGATGATGGCAACCGAGACCATGGCCGACACTAAGCCTGCGATGGTTGAGGCAAAGCCGATGACGCCGGTTGAAGCCAAGCCTATGGTTGAAGCCAAGCCAGTTGTAGCTGCCAAACCAATGGTTGAAACCAAGCCGATGGTTGACGCTAAGCCTATGGAAACAGCGTCGGCGGAGCCCGGCACTGTCACGACCAAAAGTGGTGATTCACTTTATGTGATCGCACGCGCCAACAAACCAAGCGCCGGCACAAATTTAGATCAGATGATGGTCGCGATTTTACGGATGAATCCCCAGGCGTTTTACCAGAGCAATATCAACGCGCTTAAGAAAGGCCAAATTTTGCGGATGCCGAGTGCTTCTGACGTCGGAAAAATTTCGATTGCGGAAGCATCAAAAGCCGTGCGGGAGCAAAACTCGCTCTGGCGTGGCTATCAAACCGCAGCATCACAGCAGCCGACGACCATGGCCGACCCAGGCGTCAGCACGTCAGTCGCAAATACCTCGACACCGGCAAATAATGGCGCTCGGTTGGAATTGGTGCCACCAAAGTCGGGCGACAATGGCAAAGCGTTGAACGCCGCGAACGCGGAAACGTCTCGGGTCAAAGAAGAATTGGTCAGCCGTGAACGCGAAGCCAGCGATTTGCGCGCACGTGTGACCCAGTTGGAAAAATTGGCTGCCGACAACGACCGCGTTGTGACGCTCAAAAATCAAGAATTAGCCCAGATCACCAAACAGTTGGAAGATGCGCGCAAAGCCGCCGCTGCGGTAGCTGCCGCGCCGGTTGTCGCGCCAGTCGTTGAAACCATGACAAAGCCGGTTGAGACCGCGGTCGTTGATACGCCTGTCGAGACCACGCCGCCGGTTGATGCGATGCCTGTGG
>JANNYO010000197.1:0-5497 GCA_031410115.1 Rhodanobacteraceae bacterium
GTTGGCATTGCCGGAGTTGAGGACGACGCCGCGCAGTTTCCCCTTGGCCACATGCTCGCGCCCGACCTTGACGGGGGCGGCGAAGACGCGATTGGTGGTAAACGCAGCGGCGGCGGTGGCGCTGGTTTCGCAGATCAGCAGGCCCACATCAGGGGTCTGGCGGATCTTAATTCCGGCGTAAATGCCATTGGCGGGTCTGAGGCCGTCGTGGTCCATTCTGATCAGGCCCAGATCAATCAGGTATTGCCGATCGGAGTCTCGCCAAACAGGCGACACGGCAAATGAGTCGCTAGCGCTCAACAGCTCGCCATTGAGCATCGGCTCGATCACCAAACGTACCCGGGGTTCTTTAAGCTTGTCGACCAATTGGTCGAGGTGCGAGTCATTTCGCAGAATCAGCGCCTCGCGCGCGTCGCGCATCCGGGTTTCGTCAATGACTACGGTGCGATCAAGATTCGCTGCGGTTTTCCATACCGCTTGTTCGGCCAAGGCATTGACCAGCCAAGGCTGCCCCTGAGTCGCTAACCACGCGACTTCGATCGCCTCTGGGCTAAAGCTTTGGCCGGTTGCATCCGTGTGTTGGGCGTACATACTCAGCAATTCGGCGCGGCTAAAATTACCTAATCGTAAAGACTCCGCTTTGATATTAAACGCGCTACCGCCCGTAACAATTTCGCCATCGGACGATGTCATGCGGTAATCACGAATATCACGCACGCCACACAGAACAATGCTGTGCGGAAAAAATTGCGGTCGGTCGGTATAACCTGCGCGAATTTGGCGCAATAAACTGATCAGCGTATCCCCAACCAGGGCGTCCACCTCATCCAAAAATAAAATCAAGGGTCGATCAGATGATTCGGCTAACAGGCTAAACGCACTTTTGACGCTAGCATGCGCGCCACGCGCCAACAGGCGCTCGCGGGCATCTTCGATCACGGTTGTGCGCAGTACGAAGCGCTCACGCTCGGCTAAGCTGGACAAGATCGTCTCTGCCGCCGCACCGACATTATTGCGCGCCGATTGCGCTGGCTCTAGATTGAGATACAGCGCCCGGTATTGCTCGCCGGAATTAAAATAATCCTGCAAAGCCAGTAAACAGGTGGTTTTACCTGTTTGACGCGGCGCGTGTAGTACAAAATAGCGCGACTGCGCGACCAAGTCTTCAACTGCCGGGCTGTCGATGCGAACCAGCGGATCAAGCTGATAGTGCAGCGCTTTGGTGTTCGGGCCTGCGGTATTGAAGTGCTTGATCGCGCTGATTCCAAAAATAGCCAACGCCAACCCTACCGGGGCGGCGGTGGCGGGCCGCCAAAACCTGGGGGTGGCGGCGGTTGCGCCGGCGGGTAGGCATTCGCCATTGGCGGCGGCGCGCCGGGCATCGCGGCATAGCTGGGCTGATTGCGCTTTTTCATGCCGTAGGCGATGAAACCTAGGCTAACCGCGGCAATGGTTCCTACCAGGAAAATCGGATGCGTCCACAGCCACGCGCCAACAAACAAAATTGCCGCCAGAATGCCGCCAATTAGCGCACCTAACCAAAAGGCAAAGCGCTCAATCATCGGCCCGAGCAGCGGGATCCAGGTTAGCCAGCTCACGAAACCACTAAACGCCATGCCTAAGCCCAGCGCCATCCCGACGCCACCGGCACCGCGAAAAATATACGCCATGGTCGAGTTCGAACTTTCCGCATGCTGCGTCAACGCTTTCGGCGTTTGCTTGCCGGCTTCGATAAAAAATACGTCATAGCCATTTTTCGCCATGTAGCGCACCAGCTCACCGCTAACTTGCCGGCCCATGACGCTAATTTCGCTTTCATTGAGCGCACTAAATTCGGCGCGGACATCGCCAATGGTGGGTGAATTTGGGCTGCCACGGCCCATAAACACGCCATTGCCGCTGGTGGCTTTCCACCCTAGATCGACCAAATTTTGCGGCAATTCACCGGGCAAGGCAAAACTGTCGGACGCGGATAACTCTGCCACTTGTGCTTCGGCGACATGAAACGCGCCAACGTGCGCATCGCTTGCGGAAAAAGTAGTCGAAGACACCGGAAATGAGGGGTTGGTGTGCCCACCGCCGTCACTTTCGGCGTCATCAGACCATTCTTCTTCCCACACATCACGTTTGTTTCGGCGGTGCTTAACCCATTGATACATTTCAACTTTTCGTTCCATAACCAACACATCCGGGCCGCCAAAATTGAAATAGTCATCGAGCGCGCCGGTTTCGGTTTCTAGCCGCCCAGTTAAGTAAATCGCTTTGCCATCGTTCTCCGCCTTGACCGCATCACTACTGATTTCTCGCACGCCGTTCGACAGCTCAGCGATTGCCGCCGCCTGATTGACGGTGCGGCTTTCGTTGTAAGCCAAGCCGGCTGCGGCAGCGGCAAACATCGCAAAGCCTGCTAAACCTCCAATTTTTCCCAAGCCTTTGCGCTCATTGGCTGCACGCCGACCAAAACCAAACATATTATTTCTCCGGAAAAAGACTACAAAACCAGCGCGCCCGCCTGGGCACCTGTATCGAATGAAAGTGTGCGCGAATTTTTGATTTCTGAAAAGCGCAAAAATTTGCGGCGAAAGCGACTGGAATTAACCTGTAGGTGGCGCGACGAGCGGCGATACATTTCAAAGCACCGTCAATCGATCCCCAACTGCAATGACCGAGCCGACACTGCGCGGGATCAAATTCACGCCGAAAATGATGCCCTCGGGCGTGCGACGATAGCCTTTTAAGGTCTCCAACGGCTCACCACTCGGGTCGCGTATTCCGCGTTCGGTATCGACGGTGGTGAACACGCAGCGGGTACACGGATTGACAACGTCGAAGCGCGCGCCGCCAATTTCTATATGACGCCACTGATCTTCAGCGTGCGCGGACAGTGCACCGGCGATCACAATATTTGGGCGAAAACGTGCCATGTTGATCGGCGCAGCCAAACGCGCGTTTAGGCCATCAAGCGAGGCAAGGCTGATCAGCAAAATCGGGAAGCCATCGGCAAAGGCAGTTTGATCGGTTGCTTCAGAAAATTCAGGGTTCAAACTGCGCTGGCTTTGCGCATCAAAAAAAACCAACTGCACCTGGCGGTTTAGCCAAGCGCTTAAATCTAGATTACTGGCGGTGTCGGCGATTACTGCACTGACTTCATCACGCCAAATCGTGACCAAGCGCCGATTTTGCGTCAACGAAACACAAATTTCCGCCAATACACGCATCGACGCATTGGCAGACAATCGCAACCCAGACTCACTAATGTTTGCGCGCAGCAAAACCAACTCAGGGCACTGCCGGCCGGTGATAAATTTTCCTGTGTTTGCGTCAACGATCAACCAGCGTCGGTCGTGCGCAAATCCATGCGCCTCGATGCTGACTTGATCCATGCGCACGCCCGCACAGGATTTAACCGGATAAATGTTGAGTTCGTGTACGGAAAGTTCGCTCATCGACTCAGCCCTGCCAAGCGCAATTCCTCCAAATAGTTCGGCCAACGAATGGCGTGCTCGTTTGCCAGAGTCACCAGATAGCCGAAGGAAAAAATACCGGTGCGGTGGCCGTCGGAAAACTCAAGCAAAATCGCGTAATTGCCCACTGGGTGGATCGCGGCAATGCCGACGGCTTGCTTGCTTGCGACTAAAATACGCTCGGCGGCACTGTGCCCCTGAACTTCTGCCGACGGCGAATTGATGCGCAGATACTCAGCGCTCAGGCGTATACGCGGCACTTGGATTTCGTCGCCAAAAGCCAGCTCCAACACATTTGACGCTTGATGCAACAAGATTTCGGTTGGGCGCGGCAAGTTTTGGTTTGTTGTTGCGTTCGTTTCGATTTTCATGTGGCTAGTCTCACGTAAGCGACACGGCCGATAATGGTACCCGCCAACCCAGGCGTTTGGGCGTACTTTCAATATTCACATTCGCCTGTCATACTAGCTGGCTTAACAGGGCTCTCCCTCATCGCCCGGCGCCCGCCTGCACATGAAGCTACACGTACTCCATCAAGATACCACCATGGTCGCCTTCGACAAGCCTTCCGGCTTGGCCGTGCACGAAAGTGACTACACCGGCCCACTCGAAGACACTGCAGTAGCACACGCCCGAGAAAAATTTGGCGAGGTTTTCACTGTGCACCGTCTAGACGCCGCGACTTCAGGCGTGCTGCTGATGGCGCGCAGTAAAACCGCAGCGGCAAAACTTTCCGGTCAATTCGAAGCGCAAAGCGTGCAGAAGAAATATCTGGCGGTGGTGCGCGGTTGGGCACCGCAGGAAGGTGTGATTGACCAAGCGCTGCCGGACACCAATGGCGTCGTTAAACCGGCGCGCACCACGTTTCGCTGCCTCGGCCGTTGTGCCCTGCCTGTGCCAATGGGCCGCTATCCGCAAGCACGTTATAGCTTGATTGAAGCGACTCCAGAAACCGGGCGCATGCACCAAATCCGACGCCACTTTAAGTTTTTGAGTCACCCACTGGTTGGTGACGTGCGCTATGGCAAAGGCGATCATAACCGCCTATTTCGCGACAAATTTGGCTTGAATCGGCTGTTGCTGCATGCATGGCGTATCAGTTTTGATCACCCAAGCAGTGGTGAACGTGTAGAGCTAACCGCGCCAATTGATTCGGAACTGACGGGTGTATTCACCGAATTGGGTTGGACGATTCCAACCGGTCTGCCGGTGCCGCCCGTCGTTTAGAGCGGGCTGCGCTTTAGCTTTACCGAGCGGCGGTCGGCGCGCGTACCGCCTGAAGTCTTAGGCCAAAAGTCACAGTCGCAACCGAACTTTTGACGCAATCAGGTTCCGCCCCGGGCCCGATGCGGCAACCGCCACGACTGCACAAACTGATATCGCACACCATCGTGCGGTATCAGGAGGCGGTTCATGGCAACTCAGCAGATTTTAGAATTGAATGGGGCAGTTGTTCCGGCATCAAACGGCCTGGCGGACTGGTCCGCGCGAAATGGCACGGGCAGCGCTAAACCGCGCAATACGTTCTTCGGGCTTGATTTAAAACGCATTCTTGCGCTCAGCGGCGTGCTAGTTAGCCACACCATGGTATTCGGTGCCATGTTGCTGCCCGCACCTCCAACGTCAACGATTGCGCTGCCCGCACCGGATATCGACCCGCCAATTTATGAATTGAATGTGTCGCCGCCGCCGCCACCGCCGCCACCGCCACCGCCGCCGCCGCCAGTTGTGCATGACATCGTCGTCACGCCGTTACCCGCGCCACCCGTGCTTGATCCGATCATTCAAGTTGCAACGATTGCGGCGCCAAGCGAGCAGCTAGGACTACCCATCGCCCCGACCATTGTCGATCCGCCTGCCGCTGTGGGCGGCAGCTTGCGCGATTCAATTTTAGTGACCATTTCCGCACCACCGCCGCCCTACCCGTTTGACATCATGCGTAAGGGCATCGGCGGCACGGTTGAATTCAGTGTTTTAGTCGACATTGACGGCAGCGCGACCGACATCAAGCTGATGAAGTCCTCTGGCAACCG
>JANNYO010000198.1:0-3536 GCA_031410115.1 Rhodanobacteraceae bacterium
CGCGGCGCGCATCAGCACGCTGGCTTTGCTGTTGAGTGTGCAGTTCACTTATCAATTCAAAAAGGCGCAGATTGATCCGCTGCTGGTTTGCATGGTAACGCTAAGCATGTATGCGTTCCTGCGCTACCTGCTGGTTAACCCGGCGCGCCGTTGGCTGATGTTCGGTGGGTTTTTTGCTGGCCTTGGCGTGATCACCAAAGGGGTCGGCGTGATTGCCTTGCTGGTGTTTTTGCCCTATTGGCTGGCAAAGTGGATGCATGCGACGCGCCTGCCAATGAAGCCGCAATCCCCCGCACCGCCGTCCGCATGGCAATGCAGCGCGATTGTTTTGCTCGCATTTTTGCTGCCGATCACACTATGGTTAGGGCCTGTACTGTGGCAAGTGCACATCGCGCCTAGCCCGGAGCGACTGGCTTATCTGCAGAATATTTTGTTCAAACAAACCGCGCAGCGCTTTGCTAACGCCTGGCATCACCAACAGGGGCCGCTATATTTCCCAGAGGTGATGCTCAGTACCTGGATGCCAATTATTTTCGTATTGCCCTGGGCGTGGCGCGGCTGGTGGTGGCGAGTACGCGGGCGACGGCAAATTCGAAACGAAAGCGCGAAAAAACCTGACGCGCGCTACGTGCTGCTATTAGGCTGGGTGGCGTGTGTGCTGATATTTTTCAGCCTCTCCAAAGGCAAGCGCGATATGTATATTTTGCCCGCACTGCCGATGCTGGCGGTGGCCGCAGGACCCGCGTTGATCTTGGCCCTGCGTAAAACCGGTTTTCACGCCCTGTGCTACGGCTTTACCGGCCTGCTTGCCAGCGTTTTTCTCGGTGGCGGCGTGGCGGCGCTGTTCGCTGAGCCGAAATTTGAACGCAATTTCGAGGCGAACTACGAATTGCTCGGGCGCAACGACGCAATTTGGCAGTTGCTAACACTGGTCGGCGCGTTCGGGTTACTCATTATCGCGTGTGTATTTTTCTGGCGTCGCGCACGCGGCGGTTTTGTCGCGTTTTGCGCGCTGATGAGCCTCGTTTGGACGCTGATTTTCGGCTTCGTTGGCTATCCGCTGTTTGATGGCACCGCAAGCGCTCGCTTGGTAATGCAGCGTGCGCGTGCCGCTGCGGGTTCCGATACAACCATTGGGCTGGTCGCGTGGAAAGAGCAAAACTACTTGCAGCTGGTCGGCCCGAAAACCGATTTTGGTTTTCTCGCACCACCCGAGCAGCAGCGCACCAGGGCACTTGTGTGGTTACGCGAAAACGCGTCTACGCGGGCACTGTTTGTTTTGGACGAGGCAATGGGCGACTGCCTAGATCGCAGCAACAGCCTGAATCTGGGGCGGGCAAATGGCCGCGTCTGGTGGCTGGTTCGGCATTCAGCGGTGAAGCTAAGTTCCTGTTGAATGGTGTCGCCTCGCGGCGGGATTTACTTCGATAAAACCCAGGTGCTAAGTAACCCTCCGCCCACCCCAACTATCGCCGGGGGTTCTGAGGAAGTAATTTGCTTGCACCCTACCCAAGCAGAGCATTTCGATGAAGCAATCCCCCAACTGGCCCGAATTGCTGCGTGAGTTTGCGCACAGTGGCATCGGCGTTATCGAATTTGTCGCCTGCATTCGTTGACGCGATCGGTATTTTATCAACAGTGCGCCCTTGCCCGAACGTTGGCGGCGCCCGATGGTTTTCGAGTGCTAGTTGCGCCGAAACAGCGCCCTTAACCGATTCGACGCGGCCCAAATTATCGATCACCCGGCTCATGGTTATGGCTAGGGAATTGCCGGTGCCCCCGCGCTGAGCGCCTGAAAAATACTGGCTATTGCCGAACTTCAAAATTGCCGCGTGAGACGCTGCTACCTTGTGAATCCCAGCCTGCACATTCGATGCAATAAAAAACAACGCGCACGCGGATAGCCTGAGCGCAACACACCAAAACCCAAGACGGCTAGTTATCAATCTCAATGCGCAAAATCTCTCGTCCAAACAGCTCGCGAATATGCGCTCGAATGCGTAGTTCGGCAAGCTTGGGCTCAATCACCTCGCAGAAAATCTCCATCGTACCGCTACCAATACTGCCGCCGTCGACGCTGCCCAAACAGGTGCGACCTAACAATTCATCCAAGGACTCTTCCATCGCGTGGCGCAGCGCAAGTTCGGCTTCGCTGCCTAAGCTTCCGCCGCAGGCAAACACCAACGTCAAGTCTTTATAGCGACTTTTTGGCACTAATCGATAGCCGCGATCGTAGCTGGGCTTAAGTAAAGGCAGCATCGTATATTGAAACCAACCATCGCCTAAAACAGGCGTGCTCGTTTGCGTGCCAACTTCGCCTAACTTGCCGTGATGCTCGTACAGAATACGCGGCGTGCCAAATACAAAACAATCGTGATAGTGCAATTCACCTTCTACCGTGCCTAACAAAACCGCACGCCCACGATTGCATGCTTCTGCAACCTTTTTCCAGCCTTTAGCGTCTTTGGTTTGGCTATCTTTCAAGGCTTGCACAATGGCCTGGACTTCGTTCTTATCAGCGCACGTTAAGTTAAGTTCCTGCGCATATTGGCGCGCCTTAGCGGCAATGTCGGGCAGCTTCTTTTTGTCGCAGGCCCAGGAGAAGGCTAACCAAGCTAAATAGATATGCACTTGCGCTGCTTCAGTACTCCTCAAATCTATTTCTGGAGGAACGAAGTAAACATATAGCTCAAAGCCACCTGCTTTGCGCCAGGTCATCTCGTAGTAAGTTTCCGACCAAGGCCCGCTCGTGATTGAACTTTCTTGCCAGTCAGCCGGCAGAAGGCTATTCAATAACTTTTGCGCGTCATCAATTTGAGCATTTGCTGCAACGGAGAGGTAGACCCGAGCGCTCCACGCCTCCAATTTTGGCTCCGTACTGTTTTGAAATTTTGAAAAACAATGTTCTAGTGAAACGTTTTGTTGCATGTGCATTGTCCGGTGGGTTTCAGCAATTTGATTCGCGCAGTTTCCAGCGCGCGCGCGCCAGCTTTGTCACACGCTGACCCAGCGGGTCTACATTCAAGACCACTTCGAGGCACACCAACCATTGCGGCGATACCAGATTTTTGTCGCTCACAACGACTATACGGCTTGCCACAACTTTCGCCGACTTTGTAAATGAACCCGGTTAGCCTATTGATCAAATCATAGACATAGCAAGATCCTGTTTTCGTTAGACAATTCCCATGTGGATTCGGCCCACTGCAGCTACCGCCTGACTTCAATCCCATCGCATCACTGTAAGTCCACGGTGCATTGCCCGCATACACATACACGTTTGCCCCGCCTTCGGTGCCAATTGGGTCGGCCTCAAGGTAACGCCCAGTTGCCGGTTCATAGGTGCGGAAGTGGTTGTAGTGCAGCCCCGTTTCCGCGTCAAAATATTGGCCAGGAAATCTTAGGTTCATGACAAAATCATTGGGGATGCTTGCCGTCGGACGCTCGTTCGGCAGCGCTTCTGCAAACGGGTCCGCCTCCCAGCGCCATACCGGCTGATTTTGCCCATTGACGACCGCGCGCGGTGTTTCCAATGA
>JANNYO010000199.1:0-2255 GCA_031410115.1 Rhodanobacteraceae bacterium
GGCGACTAAAAAGTGTGCAATCTTGTCTGTAGCGTGTTCACCCCCAGGGTGAAGTTGGAAATGCCTAATTTCTTCAATGTATTCATAGCTTTATCGAAGCGAATGAGCGGCCAACTGCCGGATTAAGGTTCAACGCTCCAAGTCTCGCCAAATAGGCGACACGGCAATTGCGTCAGGCGCTAGCGCTTGAAACCCGGCGTGATCGCCCGCAGTACACTGGCATCCTCATTTTTATTGGTAGGGAATCGCTAATGGAGCAATACCACGGAACCACGATTGTTTCGGTTCGGCGCGGCCGCAACGTCGTGATCGGCGGTGATGGTCAAGTGACGCTTGGGAATACCATCGTCAAAGGCAATGCAAAAAAAATTCGCCGGCTCTGGAAAGGCGAGGTGCTGGCCGGTTTTGCCGGTGCTACAGCGGATGCGTTTACTTTGTTTGAGCTGTTTGAAAGCAAACTGGAAAAGCATTCTGGGCATTTGGTGCGTGCAGCGGTCGAGCTGGCAAAAGACTGGCGCACCGAGCGCCGTTTGGCACGCCTTGAGGCCATGCTCGCGGTGGCAGATCGTGAAGCGAGCTTGATTATTACCGGCAATGGCGACGTGCTGGAGCCGGAAATGGGGCTGATTGCGATCGGGTCGGGCGGCAACTACGCCTTGGCGGCGGCGAAGGCGTTATTAGAAAGCAGCGAATTGGCGCCGCGCGAAATCGTCGGGAAAGCGCTGAAAATTGCCGGCGATATCTGTATTTACACGAACCATACCCACATGATTGAGGAGTTGACGGCGTAGCGGATGGTGTGCAACGAGAGTATCGCCGGAAGGCGACACGGCAAAAAGAGTCTCCGCTTGCGGACACGGCAAAAGAGTCACTTTACCGTGTCGCGGACCGGCAGGACTTTGTCTAGCGCGGTGTTGCAACACTGGCAGTTCTCGACGGCTGCCCCCAGCCACGTCGATTATTTTGCCGGATCGCTAGTCAGCGCCGCTATTGACTCGACATCGGCGTGCACAACTCGATCAGAAAACCGTCTAAATCAGCAACATAAGCAACCGTCTGCCCCCATGGCATTTGCATTGGCGCTTGCATCAATTGGGCTGCATCAGCGCGCGCGACGAAAACGCCAAACAGGTGGTGCCGGTATCGAGTTCGCCGTAGTCACCCACTGCGGCTTGATTCGGTGCGCTATGCCTTGAAACGTAAATCGGGGGCGTCGAGCGCTTGCCAAAATCGCGCGATAAAGCGCTCAGCGGAAAAATGTGTGCGCACGTATTGTGCGGCTTTCAGCCCTATTTCAAAGTACAACTCTGGCGCCTGGAACACGCGAATAATCTCAGCGCTTAACAGCACGGCGTCCTGGGCCTTCGCATAGATCGCGCCGTTGCCCAGCGCAAAAATCTCTTGCAAAACGGTGTCTTCAAGCGCCAACACTGGCAAAGCCAAACTCGCCGCTTCAATCGCGGCTAGCCCAAATCCTTCGCCAGTGGACGGGAATGCCGACAGGTGCGCGCTGCCCACTAGCGCGTCACGCGCGGCATCATCTAGGCCTTGGGCAAAAAGCACATGCTGGCTGAGTTGCAGATGCACGCACTTAGCGCGCAAGCGCGCTAGATCATCACCACCGCCAATACAAATCAGCTGCGCGTTCGGGAACGCGTGCAGCACCACCGGCCAAGCTTCAATCAGTTGATCATGACCTTTGTAACGCTCAGTGGCGCTCATGCGCCCAACGATGACGGCGGTTGGCACTTTTGCTTGGCGTGCACGGATCGCATCCGGATGTTCTATTGGCGCAAAGTCGATGCCCAAATGCGCCGTGCGTGCATGCTGAATTTCCGGGTGAAATTGGCGCAGTTTCGAATACGTAAAGGCTGAATTCGTCACCAGCCTTGCGCTTTTCAGCGCCGATTTGCGCAGCCAATTGAGCGGCCGCCAAACTTCAATGCCGTGCACAAACACCACATCGTTGCTCGCGCGCCCACGAGCTAATTTCGGCCGCGGCGTAAGCGGTAGCGAGCGCGCTAAATCAACGTGGCTATAGACCTGCAGCGCGTGCCCACGCATTTGCTCCGCCGCCAGCGCCAGGGCAAATTCCGCACGCGAGCGCCAGGTGTTGTCCGGGGTGTACTCTAAATGTTTGACGCGATATCGCTGTGCCAGCGCGCGATGCAGCAGTTCTGCCACCACGCCCACGCCACCTGCTTTTGTGCCCAAGCCTGAACTACACAGCAGTGCGGTTTGTGCTGCTAAGTTTT
>JANNYO010000200.1:0-3326 GCA_031410115.1 Rhodanobacteraceae bacterium
CGCCGGTCTGGGCGCGCTCGGGCAATGGCATAAGCCATGGGAAAGCCGATTAACAGCGCCAAAATAGTTGAGATTACAGCTGTTTTAATTGAGTTAAAAAAAGCGTCGCGATACAGCGAGTCGTCCTTGATTAAGGCATAACCTTCAGTGCTGATGGTAACGCTTGACTTATATTCCCCCTCGGCTGCCATTTGTACCAACGGTGTGTACGGCGGCTGGGCAATTTCGGGTTCAGCAAAGCTGATTTTCAGCACGATCAGCAGCGGCGCTAAGAAAAATAGGCCAAGCCAAAGCATCGGAAAAGCGACGACTAAATAACGCCCTCGGCGGAGATGCAGGCCAGCGCCGATGGATTCAAATCGGCGAAACAAACGGAAGACGACATCGCTCGCTAGCTGCCAAAAGTTCACGGTTTCCCGCCGCCATATGTTGGGAAACAGCGGCAGTGTCGCGAGTCACTGAGTAACGCAAGTCTATTGGGTACCAACATGGGCTTGCGTCGAAAGGAAGGATGCGCGATGGTTACCGAAATCTAGCGCTGCAACAAGACTCGCGAAAGCGACACGGCAGATAAGTTTCGCATTCGAAGTTTTGGCGACTCGAAACAACGGCCCAACCTATCTTTTCAACTAAAAAAATGGACGCAATGATGGACACAACTGCCGCACCCGCAAGCCATATTCCAACGCTTGATTTTCGTCGACTGCACTCAGATCGTGCCAATTTTGTGCGCGAATTGGGCGCAGGCTACGCCGAGTTTGGTTTTGTCGGCATCACCCATCACGGTGTCGATGCTGCGCTCATCGCATCGGCCTATAACGTTTTTGAGACGTTTTTCGCCCTGCCCAATGATGTTAAATCGCGCTACCACCTCAAAGACATGGGTGGCGCACGCGGCTATACCGGCTTTGGCATTGAAACCGCAAAAGACTCGAAATTTCCGGATTTGAAAGAATTTTGGCATGTCGGGCGCAACTTGCCGGGAACCGATGCTGCAGGTTCAGGACACCGTTTTTCCGATGTCATGCCAGCGAATTTATGGCCGGCGGAGATTGCCAATTTCGCTGCCGTCAGCTATGGCTTGTTTGAAGCACTCGATCAGCTTGGGCGCCAGATGCTGTCTGCAATTGCGCTTTATTTAGAATTGCCGGAAACTTTTTTTGACGACAAAGTTGATCTGGGCAACTCTATTCTTCGTCCGATTCACTATCCGCCAATTGCCGATGGCAACAGCTCAAGCGTGCGCGCCGGTCAGCACGAGGATATTAATTTCATCACGCTATTGATTGGCTCGTCGGCAGAGGGTTTGCAGCTATTGCGCCGGGATGGCTCATGGCTGCCGGTTACCGCGTCGGCAGCCGATACGATCGTGGTCAATATTGGCGACATGCTGCAGCGTTTGACCAATCACGTGCTGCCGTCAACCACCCACCGTGTGGTCAACCCGGTCGGTGAAAAGCGCCGCCAGCCGCGCTATTCGATTCCTTTCTTTCTGCATCCAAACCCAGATTATTTGATTGAAACGCTGCCCAGCTGTATCAGCGCGGCGCGGCCGAATCGCTACCCAACACCGATCACCGCGCACGACTATTTGATGCAGCGGTTGCGTGAAATTAATTTGATTTAGAACCGCCGAAGTAGCAATTCTGGGCGGTAGCCACGGCCTTGGCAAACTTAAAGCTGGGGCTCAAAGCGCCAGCAAGTAATACCGATTGCAACCAAAATGCCCTGTGTTCCCCATGGCTGCGTCTAAACGTTTAAAGCCACTGCGTTCGTAGAGTTTCACCGCTGCGTCCATGCCGGTTAGTGTTTCCAGATACACCGCGCGAAAGTTAAATTTTCGCGCGGCAGTAACGCATTCGTGCATCAGCGCGCTGCCCGCGCCTAAACCGCGCAGTTCGGGCAAAAAATACATCTTTCGCAGTTCGCAAATTCCGCTCGCGGCGTCAGCGCCCGCTAGCGGGGCGACACCTGCACCACCACAAACTTCACCATCAAGCGTCACCACGAAATAGCATGATTGCGGGGTTTGGTAGGCACCATGCATAGCTTTGACCTCGGGGTCTGAGATTGCAAAGCCAGCACCGCCAGCACCGAATTGCGGCATGACGGTTTCAATCACGCCACATACGGCGGCGTTATCCGAAGGCTCGATCAAGCGAATCTGGAAACTTGTTTTCTTCGTGACCAATGCCATCTTTACAGCGCCCGGCGGGTATCCAAATTGAAGCGCCCGCCGTGTTTAAGCACACTCAGGCGCAAATTCGTCAGCTGGATAGGATCATGCGCTTCGGCTTCTGCGACCGAACACTGGTCAATCTCAAACGGGTCTATAAACGTCACGGTACCCGAACCGACGATTTCGACAATATTGTCCGGGCCGATAAACGCCGCGGTGTCTTCATCTATGCCTAAACCCATGGCAAATGGATTTAACGCGATCGCGGATAGCAGCCGCCCTAAGCGATCGCGCTGGCGAAAGTGTTGGTCGACCATGATTTTATTCGACAAGCCCAAGCCTGGCGCCAACTGCACCATGCGTGCACGCGGCGTTGGGCCTTCATCACCACTGGCAATCATGTGTTCGGGAATGATTGCCGCACCGGCCGAGGTGCCGCCAATGGTCATGCCATCGGCATTGCGACGACGCAAAAGTTTTGCCACCGGCGTGCCGCCAATGGTGGTGGATAAGCGCAGCTGATTGCCGCCGGTAATAAATACGCCGTCGCAGCGGCTCAGATACTCAAGCGAACTTGGCTCATCGCATTGATCGCGCTCAGTAAAGTTCAGCACTTCGGTGTTCGCGCAATTTAAGTCGCGGAACAGGTCTTGGTAGTTGCGCCCAGTGTCTTCATTGCGCGACGCCGTCGGAATGATCGCAATTGACGGTTTAGGTCCGCACAGGCTAACAAACCGCCGCAGAATTTCGCGCCCTCCGGTGCGATCTTCCGCACCACCAATTGGAATAATGAAGCCACGACTTTTACCCGGCGACGCAATTGCAGGCATCACAAAACCTTAGATCAAAATAAACGGAGCGAGTATAGGCCCGATCAATGCGATTTTGATCGCGTTACGCTGCGTTGCAGCATTTAAGCGACGCTTATTCACGATTGCAGATTTCAGCGTGTTTATGAATGGCGCGCCGAAGCATCGGGGCAGATGTGCTTGTACGATCCGTGCCGATTTCGGTATTCTGCACACCGTTTCATCAAGCGTCCGCCTGCCAACCCTCAGGCCACGACTTTTGCCGGCATAGCTCAGTTGGTAGAGCATCTGATTTGTAATCAGGAGGTCCGCGGTTCGAATCCGTGTGTCGGCACCAT